>JAYSTV010000155.1:0-3949 GCA_043719425.1 Acidimicrobiia bacterium
TGATTGTTGACGACGTGTTGGGGGTGGCGGCTCCTCGTGTGGCTGAGAGTCATGCCGTATCGCGGGTGACTTTCACCGAGCCCGAGGTGGGATCGGTCGGCATGACGGAGGCCCAAGCCCGAGCCGCCGGTATCAACGTGCAGGTCGGTTTCGCTGATTCGTCGACGTCGAGTCGGGGGTGGCTGCATGGCCAGGGAAACGCGGGCCTGATGAAACTTGTGATCGACGCCGACCGCGGCATCGTGGTGGGAGCGACGTCGATCGGACCACGTGGCGGCGAGGTGCTGTCGATGTTCAACCTCGCCGTGCATGCGCGCATACCAATCGAGCAACTACGAACCATGATCTACGCGTATCCAACCTTCTACCGGGGAGCGCTCGACGCGCTCGGCGGCATCGGCTGACCACGGGAATCCTCGGTCACCGCACAACCCCGTGCGACTCCCGGTCACGCCGTGACGAGGCCCCGCTATGCGCGGGCCGCTACCGTGACGGCGTGCATAGCGAGTTCGATACCAGCGCCTTTGACCCCGCCGACGCGGCGTTCCAACAGGATCCGTATCCCGTGCTCAATGCCATCCGTGAGGCCACGCCGATGTTTCGCAACGAGCGGACCGGGCAGTGGACGGTCACTCGGTTTGAGCTCGTGCACGCGCTCCTCCGTGATCGTCGACTCGGTCGGAGCTACAGCTTTGTGGCCTCAGACGAACAGATGGGCCGTGCGGCTCCGGACCCTCGTTGGGCCGACTTTACCGCCAGCGAAGAGTTCTCACTGCTCAACCTCGAACCGCCGGATCACACCCGCATTCGCCTGCTGCTGGCCAAGGTGTTTACGCCGTCGTCGGTGGCGAAAATGCGTCCACACCTCGACTCGGTAAGTGCCGAGCTCCTCCGCGCGGCCGTCGATCGTGAGGAGATCGACCTCCTTCGTGACTACGCCATGCCGTACTCGATCGACGTGATCTGCACGCTTCTCGGAGTACCGGTCGCCGACGGGACCCAACTGCTGCGCTGGTCCCACGCCATTGTGAAGATGTACGAGCTCTCCACCACCGACACGCAACGCGTGGAAGCGAACGCCGCCGGTCGCGACTTCATCCGCTACACACGCGCCTTGATCGCGATCAAGCGAGCGAAGCCCGACGGCACCCTGGTATCGGATCTCGTGCAGGTCGAAGAAGCCGGCGACCGACTCACGGAGGACGAGATCGTCTCGACGGTCATCGTGCTGCTGAACGCAGGCCACGAGGCAACGGTCAACGTTCACGGAAATGGCATGCGTGCATTCTTTCGTCACCCAGACGAGTGGTCGCGGGTGCGTGCCGGCGCCGTGACCAGTCGCAGTGCAGCCGAGGAAATGACGCGTTGGGATGCTCCACTGCAACTGTTTGAACGGTTCGTTCTGGCGGCGGACGGTGTTGATGTGGCGGGCGTGCATCTGCCCTTCGGCTCGGAGATCGCCATGCTCTTCGGGGCGGCGAACCGCGATCCCCGGCGCTTTCCTGATGCCGACCGCTTCGATGCCGGTCGCAACGACACCGGGCACATTGGGTTCGGCGGCGGAATCCACTTTTGTATCGGCGCGCCGTTGGCCCGCCTGGAACTCGAAGCCTCCCTCGACCACCTCCGCGAGCACGTGATCGAACTCGTGGCCGAGCCCGTCTATGCGCCGACCTTCGTACTTCACGGGTTGACAGAACTTCGCGTGAGGGTAAAAGCGGAAATCCGTTGATGGCGGTGCAAGGCGGCAAACAACTCGGCGTGAGGGTGGCGCGTTGAGGTGGCGTAGCCTCGACGCCCGTGCTTGAGCGACTACGAGGACTCGAAGGCGAGTACGAGAACGTCCTCGTTCGGCTCGGGGACCCGTCTGTCCAGACCGACGCCACGGCGTTGCGCACGCTGGGCAAGCGGATGAAGGACCTCGAACCGATTGTCGAAAAGGCTCGCCAACACCGGGCGGTCACTGAGGATCTGGCCGCGGCGCGCGAGCTCTTCGCCGAGACCGACGGCGACGATCGTGAGATGTTCCGCCACGAGATCGACGTGGCGAATCAGCGTCTGATCGAGTTGGAAGACGAACTGAAAGTTCTGCTCCTGCCGAAGGACCCCAACGACGACCGCAACATCATCATCGAGATCCGCGGCGCCGAGGGCGGCGAAGAAGCGAACCTCTTCGCTCGCGATCTCTTCGACATGTACATCCGCTACGCCGATCGACGCGGCTGGAAGCTCGAAGTTCTGGGTACTGATGTGAGTGAGAAGGGCGGCTTCAACGAGGTGACGTTTTCGTTGAGCGGCGACGGTGTTTGGAGTCGAATGAAGCATGAGGGCGGACCCCATCGCGTGCAGCGCGTGCCGGCCACCGAAAGTCAGGGTCGCATTCACACCTCTTCGGCGACGGTGACGGTCCTCCCCGAAGCCGAGGAGATCGACATCGTCATCGACGACCGCGATCTCCAGATCGACGTGTACCGTGCGTCGAGTGCTGGCGGGCAGAGCGTGAACACGACCGACTCGGCGGTGCGTATCACCCACCGGCCAACGGGCACCGTGGTCACGATGCAAGACGAACGCAGCCAGATTCAGAACCGCGCTCGGGCCATGACCGTTCTCAGGTCACGCATGCTCCAAGCTGAACAGGAACGCGTGAACGCGGCTGCGTCGGCGAGCCGGAAAGGCCAGGTCGGTGGCGGTGGGCGCAGCGAAAAGATTCGTACGTACAACTACAAAGACAACCGGATCACCGATCACCGCATCGGGCTCACCCTGTACAAACTCGATCGCGTGCTTCAAGGCGACCTCGACGAAGTGACCGATGCGTTGGTTGCGGATGAAACCGCGACCAAGTTGGCGATGCACGACGAGCTCTAGTGAGCGCCGACGGACTCACGTGGGGCGAGCTCATCGCCGAGGCGTCAGCTCGACTGCGAGCTGCGCTCGACGGTGATCGATCGCAAGAGGCTCGATGGCTTGTGGAACGGGCGTCGGGATACAACGCCTCGGAGCTTCAGCGTTCTCGCGACGAGTTCGTAAGCACGCGAAGTGTTGCGTTCTTTGACGCATTGGTCGCTCGGCGGGCCACGGGCGAACCGTTGCAATACGTCCTTGGTCGGTGGCCGTTCCGTTCACTGGAGTTGGTCGTTTCCCCGGCGGTGCTGATCCCGCGCCCCGAGACCGAACAGGTCGCCGAATTCGCTGTTCGCGCCGCCATCGAGACATTTGCCGCCGGACGCTCACCGCTGGTCGTGGATCTCGGCACCGGCTCCGGCGCGATCGGCCTCTCGGTGGCTGTTGAGGTCGCCGCTGCGCAGGTGTGGTGCACCGACGTGTCCGACGAGGCCCTCGCTATTGCCCGCGCGAACCTGGCCGGTCTCGGCCGTGTCGGCGCCCGGGTCACCCTCGTTTCAGGATCGTGGTTCGACGCACTACCCCTGGACTTGGCCGGTGACATCGACGTGCTCGTGTCCAACCCGCCCTACGTCGAGCACGATGCCCCGCTCGACGATGTGGTCAAGAACTGGGAACCGCACCTTGCGCTGTATGCGCCCGACGACGGGTTTGCCTTCGTTGCTCTTCTCATTGCCGGCGCTCCGCTCTGGCTGCGTCCGGGAGGCACCCTGGTGTTGGAGATGGGGGAAACGCACACCGAACGGGCTGTCACCTCCGCACGCGCCGCCGGGCTCATCGATATTGCGGTCATCAGTGACCTAGCCGGACGGCCCCGTGGCATCACCGCTCGCCGTCGATCCGCGTCGTGAAGTACGTGTACGTGTGATCTTGGTTGATGAATGCCGATGGCCCTACCGCGGAGGCCTGTGGTGTCACCTGGTGAGCGACCGCTCGTTCGAAGAACTCCACGTCTTCGCAGCGGGAATTGGCGTGCCCCGGGTCGCCTTTCAAGGTGACCACTACGACCTCGATGAAGCTCGACGCGCCGCGGCAATGGCCG
>JAYSTV010000156.1:0-1614 GCA_043719425.1 Acidimicrobiia bacterium
CGGCCGACGGCTCATCGGAGTCACGCGGCATCACTGCACCGGCGGGCGCGGTGCCGTCGAACCACGTGTCGATCATTTCCGTGGCGAGACGATCGATCACGCCGAGGCGACGGTCGAGGGCTTTGCCGATCAGGTGGCGGCCGTAGAGGTTGCGACGACGACGATGTTCAATGCCGGAGAGTTCGAGCTGCGTGTTGCCGAGCACCCCCGACGAGCTGCCTTTCGGGATCGTGTTGAACCCTTCTTCGTCGAGGTAGCAGGTGGTCACGTCGTCGTAACGAGTTACCCAGTACGCGTTGTGAAGGGCGTCGTAGAAGACCGGGTAGTGATCTCGAAGGATGCGGTAGTACGGATACGGGTTGCGCTGAAACTCGGGCGAGTCGAAGATCCGAGGATCAAACAGCGGCGTGCCGTCGGCTGTGGTTCCCATGTCGAATGCTTCGCCGATTGGCATCTTCGGAAATTCGTGGCGCGCGCTATTGGTAAGCGCGCTGTCGAGATCGAGCGCATCGTTCAGAACCGATCGAAACGGACACGACCCCACAGAGTTCATGGCGTGCGCGCCCGGCCCGGTGAACGGCGGGTGATCGCCGGGTCGACGCCGGGTTGGTAGAGCTCATGCGCACGTCGCCACTGAGCGAAGGCACCGAGGATGTGCGCTGGGTCACCGTGGATCTCGGTGAACCCGCCGTTCACGGCGCGGGTGTCGAAATACGCGGCATCGACATTGTCGGCATGCAGACGACATGCTGGCTCGAACCCCATCGCCGTGAGCCGCGCATACTCCGCCTCGAAGTCGTGCACCAGATAGGCCACATGGTGGAAGCCCTCCGACCCGGAGGCGTACATGTCACGATAAATCGAGGGCTGGTCATCGTGCTGCACGATGAACTGGATCATCATGTCGCCGAGATAGCCAAAGGCGTACGAAACGTCGGCTTCGGTGTCGGTCCCGCGGTACATGAACGTGTCGGTGCGGTGATGCTCGGCCACCACGAAGGGACCAGCGCCATACAGCGCGCTCCACTGCTCGATCGAGGCGTCGAGGTCGTTGACCAGGTATGCAGTTTGGAACAGATGGCGGGTCTCAGACATGTTCGAAACTCCTATGGTTGGCGTGACTAGATACTGGCGGTCCAATACGGAGCGCGTAACGATCTTTTATTGACTTTGCCCATCGTGGTGCGGCCGATATCGTCGACGAACTCCACGGTGCGCGGGCACTTGAACGTCGAGAGCTTCGACCGACAGAACGCGATCACCTCCGACGCAACCGGCGGGTTGGCCGGATCACGCAGCACAACGAGGGCCTTGAGCTCCTCGCCCATCTCGTGGTTGGGCACGCCGATGCAGGCCACATCGAGCACGGCGGGGTGCTGCACGAGGATCTGTTCGGCCTCGGCGGGATAGATGTTCACGCCGCCCGACACGACCATGTCGCTGAAGCGGTCGGTGATGAACACGTAGCCATCGTCGTCGACGTAGCCAATCTCGCCGAGGGTGAACACGCCCGGCTCGATGTGGGCCGCGGCGCTCTTCTCGGCATCGTTCGGATAGACAACGCCGCGGCCGGTCGCGTCCGCGAAGAACAGTCGGCCTTCGACGTTGGGTCCG
>JAYSTV010000157.1:0-3937 GCA_043719425.1 Acidimicrobiia bacterium
GTCGCGCATTGGCTCGTTCGACCTCAACGTCAGTGCCGCTCGCGCCACGGTGTCGGTGGTGTTCGGCGAGTATGGCTCGGCGTGTGCGGAACTTCAACGCGGCGCCAAGCTGGCAGCCGACGGTGGCAACCTCATCGGCGAGGCATGGATGCTGCACGAACTGGCCCGGTTCGGCATGGCGGCCGGATCCGTCGTCCGCCTGCAGGAGCTGGCGAGCAGTTGCCAAAACGTGCTTGTCCACGCTCGGTCCGCCCATGTCAGCGCTCTCGCCGCCAACGATGGCGCAACGCTCCTTGTCGCCAGTGATGCACTTCTTGCGTGCGGCGCGCCGGTGCTGGCGGCCGAGGCCGCCGCGCAAGCATCGGACGTTTTTCGCAGGGCTG
The DNA here is from genome assembly GCA_043719425.1 of Acidimicrobiia bacterium. Taxonomy (GTDB): domain Bacteria; phylum Actinomycetota; class Acidimicrobiia; order Acidimicrobiales; family JANYDT01; genus JANLQX01. Next base: position 384 of record JAYSTV010000157.1, read on the forward strand.
GTGATGAGCGCCGCTCGAATGCGGCCGCACTCCGTTCGCGTGAACTGCTGGAGGGCACCGATATTGGCCTGTTGACGCAAACGCCGAACGCCTCGACCCCCACGCCGTTGACGGCGCGCGAACGGGAGATTGCGTACCTGGCCTCCGAGGGTGGGTCCAACAAAGACATCAGTCAACGCTTGTTTCTGTCGCTGCGCACGGTGGAGAACCACCTGTCCAAAGTGTTCGTGAAGCTCGGTATCTCCAGCCGCCAAGAGCTGCGGGCGGCATTGTCGGAGCCGCGAACTCGCTGAGCTTGGCCCTTCTCGGCCTTCCGGCCGAAACGGGATGCATATGAGTGGTCACCACTCATCTCGTGATCGAAGCAGATCCGTACCGTCTGCTCGTGAACATTCATCGAATCATCACGCCGGTTTCACCGGTCCGTCACCGATCGGGCTCGACTCGACCGATGTCTTGACGAAGCAAAACATCACCGCAACAGCAGTTGGCGCCCGGTACCAAACACGGGCCGCGGCGCGACGGCTCGGCGGACTGGACCGATGGTTACGTGGGGTAGCCGCCAGGTTCTCCTGACGAGCTGTCGGTCCACTCCGCCGAGTCTTCGTCAGCCACAGCACCGTTGGCGGTCCCCACATTGAGTAGTCACCACTCATGCGGTTGCGCAAGCCCGTCCGTACCGTCGACGCCATGCGAAATCGAACTCATCCGTCCACATACCTTCGAGTCCTCGTCGCCCTCAGCCTGGCTGGTGGCCTCGTAGCCGTCACCCAAACGGCAGTATTCGCCGCCTATGCCGACGTCACCACCCTCGCGGGTTCCGGTGTCGCCGGCAGTGCCAACGGCACCGGGACGGCAGCAACGTTCAAGAACCCGGAGGGCATCGCCACAGACAGCTCCGGAAACGTGTTTGTCGCCGACAGCGGCAACAACATGATTCGCAAGATCACCCCGGCGGGCGTTGTCACCACGTTCGCCGGCGCATTGGCTGGCGGTAGCGTCGACGCCACCGCAACGGCGGCATCGTTCCGCGTGCCGCGAGGTATGACATTCGACTCGACCGGAAACCTCTACGTCGCCGACGCGTTCAACAACTTAATCCGGCGCATCACCCCGGCCGCTGTCGTCACCACGTTCGCCGGTTCGGGTCTTAGCGGAAGTACCGATGCCAACGGCACTGCCGCATCGTTCAACCGTCCCTCCGACGTGGCGTACCTCGCCGGCAACCTCTACGTAGCTGACAGCGCCAACAACAAGATCCGAGTCATCAACTCCACGGGCGATGTGACGACCCTGGCCGGATCTGGGGTCGCGGCCTTCGTCAACGGGTCGGGCACGTCGGCGTCGTTCAACTATCCGGGCAGTTTGACGGTTGACCTTTCCGGAAACGTCTTTGTCACCGACTACTTCAACGTCGTGATCCGCAAGATCACGCCGCTGGGGGTCGTCACCACCTTCGCCGGCTCGGGCGCGTCGATAACGACGGATGGAACGGGCACCGCCGCGGCGTTCGTCAATCCGTCGGGCATCACCACCGACAGCAGCGGCACGATGTACATCGCCGACCGCAATGGGTCCGTCATACGCAAGATGACGTCCGCCGCTGTCGTGACCACCTTTGCTGGCGGCGCAGGCGGCACAACCTTGGATGGCAACGGAACGGCAGCTGGGTTCAACGCTCCACAAAGCATCACGGCCGACGCCTTCGGCCACCTCTACGTCACCGAGGACAACGGCAACGTCATCCGCCGGATCGACATCTCCGGCTCTGCCCCGGTAGTCACCACCACGACAACGACGACCACCACAACCACAACTCTGGCCACGACCACCACCACGACGACCCTTGCTCCGGCGATCACGACGACGACTGCGGTGACATCGCCTCCAACCGTCGTGGCCAATGCCACGCCGTCCGTGGTTCCGGCCTCTGCCTCGACGCCAAGCAACTCCTCAGGGACAGCCACCATCGCGTCATCCACTCCGGTGTCGACAACGACGACGACCACGATCGCGCGAGCCCCATCCACGACCAGCATTCCGGTTGGTGTTGCTCCGGCCGCGATCGCCGCGCCAGCCAGCGCGGTGGTCGGCGAAGTCGCCTACACGGGTTGAACGAACCGAACGATGAGCACTCGCCACTCATGTGGCTCTGGCTGCCCGTCCGTACCGTCAACGGCATGACAATCAGACATAGTTCCGCGCTTCCATTTCGGATTCTCGTCGCCCTCACATTGGGCACCGGAGTGATCGTCGCTTCTGCAATCGCCTCGTCCGAACATCTGTGCGTTCGTCATGACGCGGTGAGTCCAGTAACCGACGGCTTTACGACATGGTGGGCCCGGTAAAAGTCAACCGGCCGAAGCCATTCCCCCATGCGGGCATCGACCTCGTCACACTGTTCGGGCGTGATGGTCTTCCACTGCTCCATGGTGTTCCACCAGATCATGGCGACTATGCGACTCGGCTCATCATCGGCCACCCACACCTGCTTGTCGACGAACCCGTCGCAGGTTTTCAGGAACCCCGTCCATATTTCGGTCTCCCGTTCAAGGAACGCATCACGCTCCGACGGGTCGACGATGAAATGCAGCTCTTCGATGACCATCCGTTCAGTCTCGTCGAGCGAGGAGCCCACGCAACACGGTGATCACATTCGCTCACCGATCGCTCACCACTTCCCCGTGCTCGCATCATGGGCACGCCCGACGATGGGTGCATGACCACGATCGCTCCCCTGACCAAGCCCGCCGTCTATCCCGCGTCTCGTGCCTCCACCGTTCGGGTGCTCGGCGCCCTCCAGGTTCCGATGACCGCCATGCCGATGGTGCCCCGCCATGCCCCGGCGCCGGCGCCCGTCGACCGGACCCAGTCCCTTCCGGCCTTCGAGGCCGCCCAACGACTACATCCCGCCGGAAGGTACCGCTCGACGGTTCGCCTGCGCCTCGTCTCCTGAAGCGTCCACAACCGAGACCGGGCTGACTTCGCCGAGGGTTCTCGCGGCCGGTAGCGTTGCTCGGCCGTCACCGCAGGAGGTGCGGCTCTACGCATACCGCACCTTCAGGAGAATCCCGTGGCTGATCTTTCGTTCGAGAACCGTGTTGCCGTCATCACCGGCTCTGGAGGGGGGCTCGGTCGCGAGCACGCCCTACTCCTCGCCTCGCGGGGCGCCCAAATCGTGGTCAACGACCTGGGCGGTGCGGTCGACGGCAGCGGTGGCGACCTCGGCCCGGCGGCCAAGACGGCCAAAGAGATCAACGACCTCGGTGGCGTGGCCGTGGCCGACGGGAACTCCGTGTCGACCGTCGAGGGCGGCGCCGGCATCATCAAGACGGCGATGGATGCCTTTGGCCGCGTCGACATCGTGATCAACAACGCGGGAATCCTGCGCGACAAGTCGTTCCACAACATGGACGAAGCGATGATCGACGCCGTGCTCGCCGTGCACCTCAAGGGCGCCTTCAACGTGACCAAAGCCGCCTGGCCGATCATGCGCGAGCAGAGCTACGGCCGCATCGTGAACACGTCGTCGAACTCCGGCATCCTCGGCAACT
>JAYSTV010000158.1:0-3936 GCA_043719425.1 Acidimicrobiia bacterium
TTTGGTCCAATGGCCCATGTACAGAGCTGAACCGATCACGTGTGGCCCCATGTTTGGATCCATCCACAATAAGAATGTTCATTTCATCTCCTTGAATAAGTGTCATGCATCACGCCGGACGAGCACGGCGGCGGCGATTGCAAGCGTTACCAAGGCGTAGAGGCAGAACACGCCGAAGCCGACCCACGGCGACAGCACGTCTCCGGTGCTCTGACCGGAGCCGAAGACGATCTCCTGTCCGGCGTTGCTCGGTAGGTATTTCTGGATCCCGTTGACGGAACTGGGCAACAAACTCACGATGACCGGCACGATGAGCAGGATGGCGAACAAGGCTGCAATAGCCCCCGCCGTCTTGCGCAACAGTGTCCCCAGGCCGAGGGCGAGCAGGCCAAGGACGCCGAGATACAGCCCGGTGCCGACGATGCTGCGCACTGCGCCGGGTGCCCCAACGGACACGCCAAGGTCCTTGCTTGACAGTATCGCCTGCCCTACGAAAAACGCGGCGAACGCTGCGAACGTCGTGACGATGAAGGTCACGACTGCAAACACCGTTGCTTTGGCGGCAAGCACGGCGACGCGTTGGGGCGTTGCCGCGAACGTCGTGCGAATCATGCCGCTGGCGTATTCGTTGGTAATGATCAGCACACCCAATACGCCAACCGCCAGCTGGGCGAGACCGGCACCGGCGAGGCTGATGGTGACGGGGTTAAACGTCGCCTTTTCGGCCGCGGTGAGCTTGTCAAATTGCGCTATTTCGACCGAACATATGATTGCCGCCAGCCCAACCATGGTCAGCGCCGCGCCGAGGAGCGTCCAATACGTCGAGCGGACGGTCCTCAGCCGCGTCCATTCGGAGCGAAGAACGTCGCCGACAATCCTCGATGTCGACAAAGGGGGAGTTTGGAGTGGCCGCTTCGTCACCGAACGCGTTGGGACTGCGGTCGTTGGAAGTTCAGAGAGTGTCATTTCAGGCCGCCTTCGGCGTGGGGGTAATTGCGGGGACCGCTGAGTCGTTCGGCACGGTGGCGCCGGATCGATACTGCACGCTGTCGTGGGTGAGGCTCATATAGACGTCCTCGAGCGACGCTGCCTGTGGAGCAAGTTCGTGGAGAGCAATGCGGTTGGCGACGGCGAGATCACCGATCTTTGCGGCGGTGATTCTGGACACGGCCAACGAACCGTCTGGCTTCAGAATGCCCGACCCACCGTTGGCTGCGATCAACAGGTTCAATTCGACCTGTTGCGGTGATCGTACGCGTACATAGTTCTGTGTGCTTGACGTGATGAGATCGTCGATACTTGCCTCGGCGAGGAGTTTCCCTCGCCCGATGACGATCACATGATCAGCGGTGAGGGCCATCTCGGCCATCAGGTGGCTCGAAACGAACACGGTTCGGCCCTCGTCGGCGAGGGAACGCAGCAGCGTGCGAACCCACACGATGCCTTCCGGGTCGAGTCCGTTGACCGGCTCATCGAAGATCAGCACGCCGGGGTCACCGAGGAGTGCACCACCGATACCGAGCCGCTGACCCATGCCAAGAGAGAACGCGCCGGCCCGCTTATGGGCAACACTCGTCAAACCGACGATGTCGAGCACCTCATCGACGCGACGCCGACCGATACCGTTGCTCTGAGCGATACAGAGAAGATGGTTGTACGCGCTTCGTCCCTCATGAATAGCCTTCGCGTTCAAAAGGGCGCCGACTTCGAACAGCGGCCGACGGAACGTTGCGTAGGCCCGGCCGTCGATCGTGACCGAACCCGAAGTCGGCTTGTCGAGGCCAAGAATCATACGAAGCGTTGTCGATTTCCCCGCCCCGTTCGGGCCGAGAAACCCGGTTACTTGCCCCTCGCGAACCTCAAACGACAAATCATCGACGGCGACCGTCGACCCGTACCGTTTTGCCAGGCCATGTGCTTCGATCATCTCGGCGTCCCTTCGCACGATGGCTGGTGCTCGACACGGAACCTAAGGACCAGTACACCCGACGTGGGCGCTTCGCCTTTCGCACATACCCGACCTCGTTGGTCCGAAACCAAACGGCGCAAATCCTTGGTTTGGCGGTGAATACAGGGGGTAACACGGGATCCACGAGCCGTTGCTCGGAACTATCGAAAGTACCGAGGACAACGCTATGGACGCACTCGACACACACGAACGAACAAAATCGCCGAACTCTGACCGCGAAGAAGACCCGGTTTCACCCGTTGTTGCCGCAGGAACTCTGGGACTGTCGTCGGCCACGGCGCTCGTGATTGGAAGCATCGTTGGCACCGGTGTGTTCACCATGCCGGCGGTGATGGCGGGGGCAGGAACGAGCTCGCTGGTGGTGCTCGTGGTGGTGGCGGTCGGCGCATTGCTCCTGGGCGTGATGTTCGGGCAACTCACCAAGAGAATTCCATCGAGCGATGGCGGTCTCTACGCATATGCAAGGCACGAGTTTGGGGACTTTGCTGGGTTTCTTACTGCGTGGTGCTACTGGATCACCGCCGTGGCCGGGAACGCGGCAATCGTGGCCTCGTGGGTGCTGTACGTCGACGCCCTCTTCGGTTTCAAGAACCCGTCGTCCATGGCGAACTTCGGCATTGCCCTCGTGGGGCTGTGGGTTCCAGCGGCCATCAACCTGATCGGCGTTCGGCAAATGGCGGTCTTTCAAAACATCACGGTAGTTCTGAAGTTCCTCCCCCTCGTCCTCGTTGGAGTCGTCGGTTGGTTCTTCGTGAAGAGTGCCAACTTCGGACCATTCAACGCCACCGAGAAAAGCCTCTATAGCGGGATCAGTATCGCCGCTGGGGTGGCACTCTTTTCCTTCATCGGCGTCGAATGCGCGTCGATCGCCGCCAGCCAGGTGAAGGATCCTCGACGAAACGTCGGGCGGGCGTCGGTCCTCGGCACTGCAGCTAGCGCGGTGCTCTACGTTCTGGTAGCCGCGGCCGTCATGGGACTCGTTGCCCACAAGGACCTTGTTGGCAACGGCGCCCCCTTCGTGAATGCGTTCCAGGCAATCTTCGGAGACGCATCGTGGGTCGCCAAGCTCGTCGCCCTGACCGCGACGATCTCGGGGATCGGGGCGCTGAACGGCTGGACGCTGGTCACCGCAGAGATGCCTCGGGCGGCGGCCAACGACGGGTTGTTTCTCCCGCAGTTCGCCAAGACCGTGAGAGGTGATGTTCCTTGGTTTGGCATCCTCGTGTCGACCGTTGTTTCTTCGGTGCTTATGGCCTTTGCGTATAGCAGTAATACCGGATTGAAGGTGTTTACCTATCTGGTGAATCTCTCGGTTGTGACAGTCGCGATTCCGTACCTCGCATCCGCATGTGCGCAACTGGCATTCCTTGTCTCGCGACGACGAAGGGTGAATGGTTGGGCTCTCACCCGCGATCTGGAGATTGCCGGGTCGAGCATCTTGTTCTCGATGTGGATCACGTTCGCGGCCGGATACCAGGCGGTCTATCAGGCGCTCGTCCTTCTCCTCGCCGGTCTGCCGATCTACGCGTTTCTCAAGGCCCGACGCGAGCGCCTCGGGGAAGCAATCGAACCCATTGAGTTCAACCCAGAACCCACCATCGGCCTGGCCCGATGATCCCCTCGCCAGCCCCGAACCCACACGACAGGAGAACACACCATGACGCAGCTTGGAGTCCATTCAGAGGTTGGCCAGCTCCGCCAGGCCATCGTCCATCGGCCGGGCCTGGAACTTTCTCGACTCACGCCGAACAACATCGAGTCGATGTTGTTCGACGACATCTTGTGGGCGGAGCGCGCACGCGACGAGCACGACGGATTTGTCGACGCTCTTCGCAGCAACGGCGTCACGGTTCATCACTTCGACGAACTCCTTGCCCAGACGCTCGAGATCACGGCCGCTCGGGCTGAGATCCTCGATCAGATCTGTTCGCCCGAAATGGTTGGACCGGCACTCGGCGGCCCCCTGC
>JAYSTV010000159.1:0-1611 GCA_043719425.1 Acidimicrobiia bacterium
TGCTGTCGCATTTCGGGGCGTCGTGGGTCCTCGGCCTTGGGGTCATCGTGTTCGCCCTGGCCGCTTTGGCCGCGATACGCATTCGGCTGGTCGAACGACGACCCGGCGCCGAGGGAGAGGTCAACCAGCCCGAGAGCGACGATCCCGCCGTTGCCGAGGCCAGCCAGGTCGACGACCGACTTCGGGCCACCGCGTTTCGTCTGGCCGGCATTGCCATGTCGGTGCAGCGGGCTCTGGTCGGCTTCGTCACGTTCCTGGTGGCGTTCACCTTCCGCGATGAGGGCGCGCCCAACTGGTGGCTGGGCCTGGTTGGCGCTGCCGGCATCGGCGGAGGATTGCTCGGCGCCGCGCTCGCCCCGCGGCTGCGCCACGTGGCCGACGAAGGTCGCATCCTGCTCGGCTCGCTCGTGACCGTGACCGTCTGCTGTCTGCTGGGGATTTTGTGGAGCGGACGGCTCGGCACAATGTTCGTCGCTGGTGCCGTCGGCATTGGGGCGTCGGTGTCTCGACTCGCGTTTGACGCCATTGTGCAAAGCGACGACCACGGCTCGGTCGGGGCCCGCTTTGCCCGGTTCGAAACCCGGTTTCAGCTCGCGTGGGTGCTGGGCGCGCTCGTCCCGGTGATCGTGCCGCTTTCGCGTCCCGTGGGGTACGCCCTCATGGGTCTGGCCGGGATTGCCGCGACCGCCATCCACGCCGGTGGGGAAGCCGCGCTCGCCCGGATCGACAGCACCGTGCGGGCCGGGGCTTCCGTGTGGCGGCGACCTGACCGTCCGAGTGCCGTCGACTGGGAACGATCCGACGACTGGACCGACCAGCCCGGGGCCGACTTCGGCGATGTCGGCCGCGAATAACGCGAGCGGTACTAGCCGGCGAGTCCGATGCGGGCCAGCCAGAGTCCTGGGGCGGCCAACTCATTTGCCGTTGGCAGCTGGCCCTCTTCGGCGAACAGGGCCATGAGCCCGTCGTGCCCGGCGCGTTCGAGCACTCCGCCAACAAAAGCCCGTCCGCTATCGAGGCCAGTCTGATCGACCCCGATACCGAGCAGATGCTCGACCAAGCGGGCGCCGTCGTCGCGGTCGAGGCGTCGACGGCGAAGGGCCTCCACCACCTGTCGGTTGTCGCCCAGTACCCGGGCGCCGATGGCCGACGAGAAATGGTCGATCACTCCGATGAGGGGCACCGTGATCAAGCGGATCTCGGCTCGCAGACGAACCTGCTCGGGCGTTGGTTCGCTGGCCAAAAACGCGTCGGCTGACGGGGACGACGGTCCGCCGCCCATCATTCCGGCGAGTCCCGCCATGCCGCCGCCGAGGAGACCAGCCAGGCCGCCCAGGCCGCCCGGCTCCGAGTCGTCGGCTAGGCCCGAGGGGTCGACCTGGCCCGCCCCCGCATGCTCGGTGGCCAGACGGGCGAGCGGACCGGCAATGTGGGGCAGGGTGAGCAGGGCGTGGCTCACGAGGTCACGCACGATGATCTGGGTTCGAGCATGGTCGGGCAAAAGGGTCCAGGCCGTGGAAAACGCGGCGACGCTGCTGACCACCAGGCGGAGATCACCGCCAGCCTGGCGGGGCACGACACTGTCGTAGGTCCCCATCGCGGACGTGCCCA
>JAYSTV010000160.1:0-9573 GCA_043719425.1 Acidimicrobiia bacterium
TGGGGCCAACCTGGATCCGAACTCCGGACCGAACGAGAAACGCGGCCCGAGGGGTCGCGTCGGTCGCCGTGGTCATCAGCTATCTGCTGTTCATTCGTCGCGGTGGTCTCAGCGACCCGAGCAGTCCGGACACCTTCGTCAACAACGCATTCGCCGCCCTGCTCGGTGCCTTTTTCATCGGCTCGGCCTGGTTCGTCGGCGATCTCGTCCGGACCCGGCGAGAGAGCGATGCCGAGCTCGAACGTCAGAACATCGAGCTCACGCTGCAGCGCGAGGCAACCGCTCGACGCGCCGTCGTTGACGAGCGAGTGCGGATCGCCCGCGAGCTGCACGACGTGGTGGCGCACCACGTGTCGCTCATGGGCGTTCAGGCGGGCGCCGCTCGTCTCGCCGTACGTCAACGCCCGGAGAAGGCCGAAGCGGCCCTGAGCGAAGTGGAACGCTCGAGTCGCCAAGCTGTCTCCGAACTACAACGACTCCTCGGTTTTCTTCGTCAGGACGAGTCCGATTCGCTCGCCCCACAGCCGATGCTCTCGGACCTCTCGACGCTCGTGGCCGACGTGGAACGAGCCGGACGACCGGTTCACCTCACAACATCACTCGCCGAACATGCCGTGGTGCCGTCGAGCGTGCAGCTGACGGCCTACCGAATCGTGCAGGAAGCGCTCACGAACGCGTTGAAGCACTCGTCTGGAAATTCGATCGACGTGAATGTCTCGTCGTCGGGGACCGACCTGCTCGTGTCCGTCCATGATCACGGCTCACCACGACTCCGTGTACCGGCGTCGGCTTCGGCTGGTCACGGACTCGACGGCATCCGCGAACGGGTGGCCTTTCACGGCGGGCGTCTGTCGATCCAACCATCGCCCGACGGATTTAACGTCGACGCAGCACTGCCCGACGTGGTGTCCACATGACCGTTCGAGTGATGATCGTTGACGATCAGTCGATGATCCGCGCCGGGTTGCGCATGATCCTCGAGTCGACCGATGACCTGACCGTGGTCGCCGAAGCCGGTGACGGTGAAGCCGCCATCGTGCAGGCACGCGCCGCTCAACCCGACGTGATCTTGATGGACGTGCAGATGCCCATCCTCGATGGCATCGAGGCCACTCGACGTGTCCTGGCGCTGGAACTACGCGTACGTATCATCGTATTGACGACCTTCGAGCGCGACGACTACCTCTTCGGTGCGCTAGCAGCCGGAGCGAGTGGCTTCTTGCTCAAGAACTCACCGCCCGAAGATCTCCTTCGCGCCGTGCGGACCATCGCCACCGGCGACGCCCTGCTTGACCCGGCGGTCACTCGACGGGTCATTGAGCGCGTCGCTGTCGGCGGCGGTCCCGCCGCCGATGGCCAAGCCGCGCTTGCGCTTCTCAGTGATCGCGAACGCGAAGTCTTTCTCCGCCTGGCGCGAGGAAAGTCGAACGCCCAGATCGCCGCAGAGCTGTACCTCGGCGAGGCGACGGTGAAGACCCACGTGTCGAACGTCCTCGCCAAGCTGGCCATCAAAGACCGCGTGCAGGCGGTTATTTATGCATATGAGCAGGGCGTGATCGCGCCCGGCGCAGACTGAGGCAATCTTCCAACACAGCATATGAGCAGGGCGTGATCGCGCCCGGCGCAGACTGACTACGTGGCCGTTGTCCGTGCGGCGCGCTTACTGATCATCCACCAGGCCACGGCAAAGGCGGTGTTGCCTGCGGTGTTCCCGAGTTGCTCGATCCACTGGGTTATGCGGGTTTGGTCGACTGAGGCGAGTCTGGTTAGGCCGAGCACCGTCAGGAAGTTCACGATCAGCAGGATGGCGGCAACGGGAAGCTGGCGTCGCCGGGCCGCTTTCACACCGAGGACGATCACGGAGAGATCGCCGAGGGTCATCAGGGTGATCATGGGGATGACCCACGCCCGGCTCCAATCAGTCGAAGCCGAGAGGATGAAAGAAAGCGCGCTTAGTACTGCGCTCACCGCGAGGGGGATTTTCCAGAGACCGCGATTCGGCGGCGTTGCGCTCGTCTCGGTGTAGTCGACGTGGACCAGCGCCCAGGTGAGCAACGCAAAACCCCATGCCAGAAATGGAAACAAGGCGGCATCGAGCCATTTGAGATCTGGCCCGTCGAACGCTCGGATCAGCTTCCATGTGGCCTTTGAGGCCCCACCCGTGGTCACGCTGACGGCGCCGGCAAGGGCGACCGGATACATGGCGGGAACGACTCGACGCACGAACCGAGCGAGGAACCAACAGCCGATGGCCGTGGCCGCAACGGGCATGTAGTCCTGGAGGGCGAGGGGAACGGTTTCGAGTCGGGCGAGGATGGCGGCGACGAACACGGCGACGCACATTAGATCGACGCCAACTCGTTCGTCCGTTCGGCGGACTGGGCGTGACAGCCCCCCGGTAGGTACGGTCATCGCCATGGACTTCGCCATTCCGGACGACATTGCCACCACGATCGTCGCCCTCGACGCCTTCATCGACGCCGAAATCAAGCCGCTCCAAGCGGCTGACGACAACGAACGATTCTTCGACCACCGACGCGAGTGGGCGCGAACGGACTTCGAGAACGGCGGTGTGCCGCGAGCTGACTGGGAGGCGCTGCTACGCGAGATGCGTCGTCGAGCCGATGCTGCGGGTTGGTTGCGCCTCGCCCTTCCGCCGGAGTTCGGCGGCCGCAGCGCGTCGAACCTGGAGATGGCAATCCTGCGCGAGCACATGGCGTCGAAGGGCCTCGGGCTGCACAACGACCTGCAGAACGAGTCGTCGGTCGTCGGCAACTTTCCGACCGTGCTGATGATGCGCGACTTCGGCACCCCGGATCAGGTCAAAACGTGGATGCCGGGCTTTCTCGATGGGACCCGTCGACTGGCGTTTGGACTGACCGAGCCCAACCACGGGAGCGACGCGACCTATATGGAAACCACTGCGGTTCGCGATGGCGACGAGTGGGTCATCCGTGGCATGAAGCGGTGGAACTCCGGCCTGCACCACGCCACCCACGACATCATCTTTGCCCGCACGTCGGGCGAGAACGGTGATCCGAATGGTATTAGCGCCTTCCTCGTTCCCACCGACGCTCCCGGTTTCAAGGTCGAGTTCTTCTGGTGGACATTCAATATGCCCACAGATCATGCCGAGGTCTCGCTTACCGACGTGCGCGTGGGCGACGACGCGGTATTCGGAACGATCGGGAAGGGCCTGGACCTCGCTCAGCATTTCGTGCACGAGAACCGCATCCGTCAGGCGGCCTCGTCACTCGGGGCGGCGCAGTACTGCATCGACGAAGCCGTGGCGTATGCGAACTCACGCATCACGTGGGGCAAGAAGCTGTCATCCAACCAGGGCATCCAGTTCCCGCTCGTGGAGCTGCATTCCGAAGCCGCCATGCTCCGTCAGCTCGTGCGCTACACGGCATGGATGCTCGATCACAAGCACCACATGGAGGTGACCCACCTCGTGGCCATGTGCAACTACCGAGCCAACCGCCTCGCCTGCGACGCCGCCGACCGCGCCATGCAAACATGCGGCGGCGTCGGGTACTCACGCCACATGCCGTTCGAGCACATCTATCGCCATCACCGCCGCTACCGAATCACGGAGGGCTCGGAGGAGATCCAGATGCGCAAGGTCGCGCAGAACCTGTTCGGGTTCGGCCGGAAGTAGCCACAACAACGATCGGGCAGAGCGCGCAGAACCTGTTCGGGTTCGGCCGGACGTGGTCACCGGAACATCGCCGACCTCGGCGGCGTTGGTTCCTATGTGCCAAAAGTCCGAAATCTCATCCCGTCCGGTTTTCGGCTTCTCAATAGCGCCGTGCTCCCGCTCGTTCGGGCTGGTTTCGGTTCGCCGCTCCCGCTCGGGTTCGGCCTCGTGGTGTTGGAGACGACTGGGCGACGATCGGGCGTTGTCCGCCGCGTACCCGTCGTTGCCTTCCGGGCCGGGCGACGAGTGACCGTAAGCACGGTTCGCTCGGACTCGCAGTGGGTGAAGAACCTTGAGGCTGACCGCGACGCCGCCATCTGGCGCAACGGTCGAAGACGGACCGTGACGGCACATGTCCAACGCGGACCACTGAACGTCATCACGATGAACGAGACCGCACACCTCTGAGTTGTGCCGCGACCGCCGCCGGCGGCAACAATCGGAACATGGGGACGACTGAGACAGCGAGCAATGATGACCCCGAGTTGATCGTCACTCGGCAGGGCCATGTTGAGATCCTCACCATCAACCGCCCTGCGGCTCGCAATGCCCTCACTCACCGCACGTATGCGATGTTGGAGAAGGCGGTGCGGACGGCCTCGGCACGGTGTCTCGTGATCACCGGCACCGACCCGGCGTTTTGCTCCGGTGACGATGTCCGCCAGGTGATGGGAGCCGGCGATCGTCCTCCCGATATCGCGTCCGAAGCTCGCGGCGGCCCCCGCCTGACACCTGCCGCCGACGCCCTCCTTCACACCAACGTGCCGGTGATCGCTGCGGTCAACGGCGCCGCCGTAGGTTGGGGCATGGAACTTGCCCTCATGGCCGACCTGCGTGTGGCGAGCGATCGGGCCCGTTTCGGCGAACTCTTCGTGCTTCGCGGCCTCGTGAGTGATGCCCCAGGTCTCGGTCGACTCGCTCAGCTCGTTGGTCGGGAGAAGGCGGCCGAGTTGCTCTTCACCGGCGACGTGATCGATGCCGACGAGGCCCTGCGCGTTGGCCTCGTCGGGCGCGTGCTGCCCCACGATGAGTTGCTGCCCGCTGCCCTTGTCTTGGCCGAACGAATCGCCGCGAACCCGCCGCTTGCCGTGCAGCACATCAAGGCCGGGCTGCGGCGCGCCCTCGATCCCGATTGGCACGAGCTTGGTTCGTGGGTCTCCTCGACCCTGGCCGAACTTTTCCGCACCGACGATCACCGCGAAGGCGTCAAAGCCTTCCTGGAAAAACGCCCACCGGAATTCCGCGGAAGCTGAAGCCGGCGGCCGGGTTCGGTTGTCTGGGAACTCCTGGGGAATTTTGCGGCGAGCTCAGTCGGCGGTGGCCGGACCAGTGGTCCAGGTGCCATCGTCGAGTTCGACCAAGGTGATGTTGTGCAGGTGGATGTGGGCGTGATGAGGCCCACACAAAAAGCCTTCGTTCTCCAGGTCCGTCGGCCCGCCACGTTCGTATTTGGGGCGATCGTGGCGTTGAGCGTTTCCGCTTCGACGTGGCCGACTCGGCCTTCACGCGATGTGCAGCCACGAGACGAGCGAACTCGTCAACCGTCAATCCACGCGAGAGCGGCAGAAGTTCGGCCGCCATTGCCGGTTTGAGGTACGCGAGCGGCCGAAGATGTTCCGCCGACACGAACCCGCACGACAGCATCGAACCCGCGTCGGGATGCTCGTTCACGACTTTGGCAACCGCCGCCATCTCTCTGGCCGCGGACCCCGACGCGCCCCTCGCCCGGGTACACGCGGCCGCGGTGTCACGCCCAGCGTCGAGTCGATTCACCAGCACTGCGGTCACCGCACCGAGCGATCGACGGATCTGTTCAAGCGCCACCAAACCAGCGTTCATTCGTTGTCAAACAAACATATGGTTTTCCATGTAGCAACTCTCCCCGCCGGAGCCGGGACAGTCTTCGATTCGAGCACGAGAGCGTCGGGGCGGACGAAGGAGTCGGGCTCCAGATCGGCGTCCGAGTACCCGGTGTGGTCGAGGTCGTAGAGTTCCACGCCACCCCTCGGGCGTGGCGGGCCCGATCTGTGCAGCGAGGGCCAGAACTGCTTCGGGCTTTCCCGGTCCATAGAACGACACGGTGTACTCGCCGAACTCGAAGGACACAGCCGCTCTGAGTTCCTGGCCGGCCACGGGGGACGCGTCACCCTCGATGGCGTATCTACGACCACCACGTTCCACGATCTTGCGCCATCCCAATAGTCGGAGGCGAACGGCGGACTCGGCCGAACGCTCAGGTAGTAGTCGGCGGTGCTTTCGGACGAGTCTTTGCGGTAGCCGATCTGATAGCCGCCGACCTGTCGCTCGACCAGAGTCGCCGTGAGCCCGTGGGGAAACGGTCCCGCAGTTCGCGCCGCTACAGACCCCAGCGCGTCCACCACCCCGATTGCGTTTTTAGATGTCCTGACGCGCCAGCAGTTGATTGGTTCCCTGGCTTCGTGCCCAAGTCCTGGATCGGGCGCGCCCAAGTCCGGACAATTCTCGATCAACGACGAGTGAAGCGGGCCACTTGGGCGCGCAACGGCCGAACGAAACCTACGATCCACGGGTGGAGCCGAACGGAACAAGCGACGAAGCGAGTCCAAGAGCAGTACTCGGCCTCCTCGGCGGCGAGGCCCGGCGTCGCGTGGTCGCCGCCATGATCCTGGGAGCCCGCACGATCGGGGCGATTCGGATATCGACCGCGCTCGACGACAACGAGATCACCCGGGCGCTTGAACGTCTCGTCGATGGTGGACTGGTAGAGCGCGCCGGAAGCGGCGAGTTGCAAATCGCCGATGGAGTCTTCGAGAGCGTCGCCCGACAGGCTTCGAAACTACGGTCAGCGGTGACACCCGAGGATCTTGGCGCCACGGGCGATCAGATCGTCGCCATGCGGAACTGGATGACCGAGGACGGGCGGTTGAAGGGAATCCCGGCCCAGCGGGCCAAGCGCCTGCCGATCCTCGACTTTCTCGCCGGTCGATTCGAACCGGGGACCGTGTACAGCGAAAGCCGCGTCAATCTCATGCTCGGTGAGTTTCATCACGACACTGCGGCGTGGCGTCGCCAGCTCGTCGACGAAGAGTTCCTCGAACGTCGCGACGGTTTCTACTGGCGAGCCGGCGGCACCTACCTCGTGGAGCCCGAATAACGCGCAACCGGCTCACTACGCTGGCGTGGTGTCTGAAGCTCCTCTCGTCGGCCAGGTCGCGCTCGTTACCGGAGGAGGTTCGGGAATCGGTCTGGCGTGCGCTCGAGCGCTCCATGCGCACGGGGCCACGGTCGTGCTCACCGGCCGCCGCGTCGACGTGCTGAACGCTGCGGTCGAGCGGCTCGGGGAGCGGTGTGTCGCCGTGCCCGGCGACGTGACCGACGAAGATCACCTGCGGGCGGCAGTGGGAATCGCTGAGTCACAGGGACGGTTCACCATGGCCGTGGCCAACGCTGGGTTCGGCAGCGCCGCTCCGCTTTTCCAAACCACGCTCGACCAGTGGCAGTCGGTCCTCTCCACGAACCTGACCGGCGCGTTCCTCACCATCAAGCACGCAGGTGCGGCGATCGTCGCCGCGGGCGGCGGGGCAATCGTGGCTGTCTCGTCGATTGCCGGCACTGCCACGCATCGCTTCATGACGCCGTACTGCGTGTCCAAGGCCGGCCTCGAAATGCTCGTCCGCAATGCCGCCGATGAACTCGGCGGAGCTGGTCTGCGGGTCAACGCCGTTCGCCCCGGTCTCGTGCCGACCGACGCCACCGCTGGGCTCATGTCGATGCCCGCCATCGTCCACGACTACCTCGCCCAGATGCCGCTCGGCCGAGCCGGTGCCGACGACGAGGTCGCCGCGCTCGTGCGTTTTCTGCTCGGGCCGGAGAGCGAGTGGATCACCGGCACCTGCGTGAGCGTCGACGGTGGACACCATCTTCGCCGTGGCCCCGACATCACCCCAGCCATCGCGCTGGGCTTCGGCCCCGACGCAGTTTCAGGCCACATCCGCCCGTGAGCAAAGCGACGCGCGCATACGGTTGGTACTACGCGTGCTGACCATCGTCTACGGGCTCACCTGTGCTCTGTTTTACGGCTCCGCTGACTATGCCGGCGGACGCGCTTCGCGCAAGGCGTCGAGCATCGCGGTGACCGCCACATCGCAGTGGGTCGGCTGGCTGTTCGTGCTCGTCGTAGTCATGTTCGTCGGCGGCAACGGTTGGACTCCTCGCGCCTTCGTCGTCGGCGGAATGGCCGGCGCATGCGGAGCTATTGGACTCATGCTCCTCTACCGCGCCCTGAGCCTCGCCGCCATGAGCGTGGTGTCACCAATCACCGCGGTGATGAGTGCCGTCGTTCCTGTCGCCGCGGGTGTAATCATCGGCGAGGGACTGACGCTTGTCCATGGCATCGGTGTCGCTCTCGCGCTCGCCGCCATCGGTCTCATCAGTCGCGGCGGCGATACGGACGATGATGCGCACGATCATCATCGTCGACCGACCCCGGCACTCTTGGCCACGTCGCTCATTGCGGGCGTGTTCTTCGGGTTGTTCGTTGTGGCCCTGGACCGCGCCGGTGACGACGTCGGCGTCTGGCCCCTGGTCGCGGCCAAACCCGTTGGCGTGTTGTTCGCCGTAGGCGCTGCGTTGGCCACGCGTGTGTCGCCGATCGTCGCCGTCAGAGCCCTACCACTCACGCTGGCTGCGGGTCTCGCGGACATGACGGCGAACGTCTTCGCCACGCTGTCCGCCCAGGCCGGTCAAGTGGCCATCGCCGGTGTCCTGGTGTCGCTCTATCCGGCCAGCACCGTCGTGCTTTCCCGCGTGGTCGATCGTGAACCGCTCACTCGAAGTCAACTCATCGGCTTCGTGTTGGCAGCCGCGGCACTGCTTCTTATCGCACTCTGAATTCGCCCTCGCCGGACAGTCGTCCGCCGTTACGCTTGTCGCTCCATGCCGCCCGCCGATCATCTCGTCGAGTTCTTCCTTACCGCTCTCGTCGTCCTCGTGATTCCGGGGCCGAGCGTGCTCTTCGTGATCAGCCGCGGTGTGGCCTACGGGCGACGCATCGCGTTGATGACCGTGGTCGGGAACAGCACCGGGGCACTTGTGCAGATGCTGCTCGTGGCCCTTGGCCTCGGGGCGATCGTCGAGCGCTCAGTGACGGCCTACAACACCGTCAAGCTGATCGGCGCAGCGTACCTGATCTACCTGGGGGTTCAGGCGTTTCGCCATCGCTACAAGGTAGCGAGCGCCGCGGTCGGCGACGCTCCGCCGAAGACGACACGACGGATCTTCCGAGAGGGCTTCGTGGTTGGTGTGACCAACCCCAAGATCATCGTCTTCGCCAGCGCCGCCCTCCCCCAGTTCGTCGACCGAAGCCGCGGACACGTACCGCTGCAGATGATCATTCTTGCGGTGCTGTTCCAACTGCTCGCTACAGCATCTGACGGAACGTACGGGCTGCTCGCCGGAACCGCCCGCCAATGGTTCGCCCGTTCACCCAAGCGTTTGTCAATGATCTCCGGTGCCGGAGGGCTGGCCATTGTCGGGCTCGGCGTGAACCTCGCCTTCAGCCGACGACACGACTAGAAGCTTCCGGCGGGAGGCGATGCAGTCCGTTCGAAACCGTCTTTCGTCCAACGACCGCCATCACGACGAACGGTCCAGTGCTCGAACTCGCCCCCGTCACCGCGCTGCCAAACATCGAGCTGACCATCGCCGGCCGTTACTCGCCCGTCGGGCAGATCAAGGTGAAGAACAACGCCGGCATTTCCGTCACGAATCTCAATCACGACGACGACAAGGGAGGCACCGGTTTTGAAGCCAAAGATCAGCTCGGACTGCCCGTCGCCGGTCACATCGGTCACCAGCGGCGCGCGTGCCGGAGTTGACGACGTTTCGAGTTCCAC
>JAYSTV010000017.1:0-4509 GCA_043719425.1 Acidimicrobiia bacterium
TGCGTCATCGCGACACGTGGACGGCATTTCGCACCGCCCTGGGTGAGGTCCTTGCCGCCGATGCGAAGGACCCGGCGCGAGTTCCCCCTGTCCTCGACGAACAGCATGTGTGCGATCTCTACCAAACGCTGTGCTGGATTGCCCAAGCGGCGGCCGCGCCCACCCCTTCGGGGGCGAACGCTCCGGATCTCATCGTCGTCACGGCGGCGGGTTGGGCGGCGATCCCGGCCGTGGTCCATCGCGCCCTTCACGGCACACCGATCGTGCTCTCCGAACACGGCGTCTACGTGCGCGAGGCGTATCTCGCGGCCATCCGGTCAAGCGAATCGAGCGGCGCTCGGTGGGCCCACACCCGTGTGGCTCGCGGTCTGGCGCGCCTGACCTACGCCGCCTGCGCCGTGGTCGCGCCGGTTACCGGAGCGAACGCCGCCTGGGAGACTGAGCTCGGCGCCGACCCGGCCCGGATCCGGACCATTCACAACGGAGTGCTCGTCCCGTCGCGCGTCGCCCCATTCCCGAAGCATCCCGTGGTGGTGACCATTGGTCGCGTCGACCCGTTGAAGGATCTCAAGACGTTGTTGCGGGCCGCCGCGAACGTGATGGAACAGGTGCCGTCGGCTCGGTTCATTCACTACGGTCCAACTCCGGAAGGCAACGAGCGCTACGAGACCGAGTGCCGGGCGTTGCAGCGTGATCTCGGTCTCGACCACTCGTTTACCTTCGAGGGTGAGACCGACGATCCCTATGCGGCGCTGGCGCAGGCGTCGATCTCGGTGCTGTCCAGTATTTCCGAGGGCTTTCCCATTTCCGTGCTCGAAGCAATGGCTGCCGGGCGACCGGTTGTCGCCACGGCGGTGGGTGGCGTGCCGGAGGCGTTGAGCGGCTGTGGCTTCACCGTGCGGCCCGGCGACTACCAGGCATTGGCCGAGGGCATCGTGACCCTGTTGCGCGATCCGGCGCTCGGTGCGTCGCTGGGGGCTCACGGCCGCCACCGCGTGATCCATCATTTCGGTCAGGAGGCGTGCCTCAACGCGTATGCCGACCTCATAGGGGAATTCACGGGTTCCCGACCCAACGTCGCCACGTTCGACGACGACGATGACACCCCGCCCGGAGGACTGGTGCTCGACGACGCCGACGCTCCCTCCGCCCGCCGAGTTGACCGATGACGGTCTCGCCCGACTGGGCCTTCACCGACCGTCATCTCCGCCGGCCCACGCAGGACAACCTGGAAGCTGCGGTGGTTCTTGAAGCGTGGGGTGGCGTTGCCCCGGGCGAGGCCTTCGGGCTCCCGCCAGCCCGGGTCGTGCCGGTGGCCGAATCGTTTGTCCCCCGTTCTGTCCGGTCCGACCCGCTCGACGCCGCCCTGGCCTTTGGTGATCTCGGGTTCGTCGCCGGCATCCTCGGCATGGGCTTCTATCTGTCGTCGCTCTCGAGTGAGCTCGGTCCGCGGACCGTCGACATCGCATGGCGAATCGCCCTACCTGTCTCGCTGGCCCTGCAGTGGGGTATGCGTCGTCGCTATCTCAGTGGCGCCGACGGACTCGGACGGCTGCGCAACGACCCGCGGGTCCTCGCCTCGGTCCTCGGGGCCATGGCCGTGGTGGCTCCCATCCGTCCTGGTGGGTGGCTGGCGTCGTGCCTTATTGGTATTTGGGTCGGCGGGTTCTTATTGACCCGGCTCGGGTGGGGAGTGGTCTTCGGGATGGCGTTGCTGGCCGGCGCCGGCGTCCTCGCCATCGGCGCGCCCGCCGCCTTGGTGCTGGCCGTGCTCGCCGCCCTGGCCGTGAGCTCCGCTTCCTACGGGGTGCGTCGACAACCGCCGTCGGACCGCCTGCCGGGCGGACGCGAACGTGGTGTGGTGGCCGGCCTCATCGGGGCGGGCGTCGGTGGAGTCCTTGTTTTGGAGCCACGCTTCCTCTGGAACGGTCGCCCGGCGCTGGTGGCCGTCACGGTGGTTCCGGCGTTGCTGGGGAGCGTGTGGGGCGGCTGGCATATGGGCAAGTTGTGGAAGGTGCTTCCCGAGGCGCTCGTGAAGGAGCGCTTCGATCCCCGGCCGTCAGGGTCGGGGCTCGGCGTGATCCATGTGGTGCGGGTGTTGCTCGGCGGGGCCGTGATCCGGCTGCTGGTTGGCGCCGTTCTCTGTTCCGTGCCGATCGTGGCCTGGGCCGCCTCCGGGGCGGGCCCGCTCGACGACGTGTGGGCGTTGCTGGGTGCGCACCTGCTTCTCGGCATCGCGGGCCTGTTTGTGTCCCTTCACGAGGCCTTCGACCGGTGGGGGACAGCGTTGTTGTCGGTCATCGCCGGCTGTTTGGCGTGTGTCGTGGTCAACCTGGCCGATCCCCACCACCATCTGGTGCCTGGCTCGCGCATCGCCATTGGGGCGCTCGTGGTCATTGTGGCGGCCGGCCCCGCCCTGTTCCGGGTGGTCTCCAACCCGGCCAGAACCCTCGCCGCCCGGGTCTGACCGCGATGGGTGATTCTCCGTCGCTTTGTGACCGCGCTCCGCAATTGTGACGGTTTTGTGACGAAAACTCGTCGGTTCCGCTTGCCTTCGTAACAATTGATCCGTATCGTATTTGCGCAAGCGGTCAATCCCGGCCTGCTTGCTGCATCGAAGTCGTTGGTGTCCTCCGTAGGTTTCGAGGGGCCGATAGGCGGAGATGCTCCCCTGTCCACCTCCAAGGAGTGCACATGATCAAGCGGATTTCCCGCTCGGCCCTTGCCCTGGTAGCCGCCGGCCTGCTCGTCAGCCCGTTCGTCGCCCAGTCAGCAAACGCCCAAACGACCGTCAACCCCGGTGCCATCACCGCCACGGCCGTCTTCAACCCGACCACGCCGCCCGCGGGCGTTACGGGCGTCACCGTCGTCTACACCTGTAAGAACTTCTTCACAGGTTCCACGTTCGTCACGACCCCCACCACGTTCGGTAACGCCACGATCGCTCCGACTTCGGGTGCCTTCATCACCAACATCGGCCTCAGCGCCGGCACGGCCACCCAGCCGGGCACCTCGTGCTCGGTTGCCGCCACCATGGCCGGTACCGCCAACCTGACCACGCCAGCGATCACGCTGACGATCGGTGGCAACACCTACTCCGTCGGATCGACCACGGCCCCGCTCACGTCAAGCACCGTTGCCCTTTCCGCCACGGTGAATGCGGCCAGCGTCACGACAGGTGAGATTGCGTTCTTCTCCTCCTCGAACGTCGTTGTGACCGTCACCTTCCCGGTCATCACCGTCAAGAAGGTCATCGTCGGCGACGAGGCCAGCGCTGGCTTCGCTTACCCGATGACGATCACCTGCTCGGGTACCGCAACCAGCAGCGGAAGCTTCGTCGTCGGCCTCGGCAATGGCGGCGTCGTAAATCCTGCGACCACGTTCACCGACGCTGCGGGCAACGTTCGCGCTGCCGGTACGCTGATTCTTGCGGGCGGCACGGGATTCTTCGTGTCGATCCAGACGCCTGACATCACCGTTGCTGGCGACGTCCTCACGACGAACATTCCTCACCTGGCGTCCTTTGCCACCCTTACGGGCTACTTCGGTACCCCGTTCGGTTCGGGTGGAACGCTCGGCGCCGCTGGCTACTCGGCGTTCCTCGCCGGCGTGGCTCGCTCCAACGTCAGCTCTTCGGCTCCCGTTGCCCCGAACTCGGCCATTGGCTTCACCGGTGCGTTCACCCTCACGGGTGCCGGCGCCACGGCTAGCCGGACCTTCACCAACAACGAGTTCCCGGGCCTCACCGGCGCCTCGGCGTGCGAAGTCATCGAGACCAACGCTGGCGGCATGCCCGTCACGTTGTACTCCTCGTCGACTGCGACCGCTGGCGTCACCCTTCCGGGTGTCGGCGGAACTGCTACCACGGGTGCCTACCGCTCCGCTCTGACCGCTGCTGGCCAGACCGTCACCGTGACCAACGCTTCCTACGGCGACCTGGTCGTCTCGAAGGTCGTCACTGGCGATCCGAAGACCAACATCGCCACCTACGAAGTGTCGGTCTCCTGCGACAAGGGTGGCCCGAAGGACACCTTCTTGCTGAAGGACCGTCAGTCGAAGGTGTACCAGAACATCACCACCGGCACGAACTGTCTCATCACCGAGACCAAGTCCGACGGAGCCACGGCTTCGTACGCCGACAACAGTGGCGACAACACCACTGACGGCCGCGTTGTCATCAAGCGTCGTGGCTCCGGTTGCGCCGCCGTCGGTTCGCCGACTGCTGCCAGCCCCGGTGGCCCGGCCCCGACCACGGCATTCGACGAGTGCTGGGCGAACGTGATCATCACGAACTCCTACATCCCCGTCACCACCGTGACCTCGGCTGCCCCGACGACGACCGCGGCTCCGGCCACGACCGCCGCTCCGGCTCCGGCCCCGACGCCTGCCCCGGCCCCGGCCGTGGTTGACGAGCCGACCTTCACGGGCTGATCTGAGCCCCTGGAAGTTCCTGTTGACCCGGTGACGGGTTGACCAACCAAGTTGAAGCGGCCCCGCCGAAAGGCGGGG
>JAYSTV010000161.1:0-1607 GCA_043719425.1 Acidimicrobiia bacterium
GCAACGGCCGCTTTGAGTTCGTCGTGCCGCGGCATCTTTGCGGCTGAGCTGAGCCAGAGTGGCTTCGCTTCGCGACGGTGCACGGCGACCACGTGAAAACTCCGAATCGGGATCAAACCGATGCCGGTGATGTCGGCCACGGGGACAATGGTCGACCCCTGCGTAACCGTGCTGGCCTTCCGGTCCAAAACCGTAAGCGCGCGTACCTTAGAGCGCGATGACTGGATCAGTGCGGCAACACCCAAAACGACCAGCAGGATGCCCACGCCGACGACGACCGCTCGCACCACGTTCGAGAGGAACAGACCGAATACGGCACCGAAGACCCCAATGATGAGCATGTTGAGGCCGATCTTTTGATCGCCTCCAGGGGCCATGCGGGTCTCATATCCCGTGGCCGTGGGGGTGATCGTGAAGAGTCGACTGTCGTAGCTGGCAGGCACCCTCCGAGTTTTCCACTTCGGTCGCTTGGGTCGAGGGACCACAGCCCCGGCCTTCTACGATGAGACCGTGAGCGACCTCATGATTTCCGACGGTTCAGACCGACGCCAGCCAGACTCCTACCTCGTCTCCCTCGACGAACTCGAAGCATTCCGACGCGACGGTTATGTCCATCTTCGGGGCGTCCTGAGCCCGGGCGAGGTCGACAAGATCGAGGCCGTGTACAACGCCTTTCTTCGTCGAGAGATCGCTGTCGAAGGCAAAGACTTCAACGACATGACCACCGGCGAGCACGGCACCGACCCATCGGGTTACGCGATCGTGAACGTGATGCTCCCCCGTCGGTACTACCCATCGTGGGTCGGAAACGTCTTTGAGCGACGGGCCCAGTCGATCGCCGAGCAGCTCTGCGGCGAAGGCATGACCATCGACTTTGATCAACTCTTGGCCAAGCATCCGCACCGGCCCGACGCCGTCTTCGGTTGGCACCAGGATCAGGCGTACTGGATCGACACCGACGACCGCCGCACGGCAACGTGCTGGCTTGCCGTCGAAGACTCCACGATCGACAACGGGTGCATGCAGTTCCTCCCCGGCAGTCACCTCGAACCCGTTCGTCCGCACCGTCCGTTGCACGAGGACCGGACGAAGAGTCACACGCTCATCACCGATCTTCGCGACGGCGAGGCGACCCGCCCGGTGCCGATCCGGCGCGGGGACATCACCGTGCACAACGAAGGCGTGCTCCACGGATCAGGCGGCAACACCACGTCGGACAGCTGGCGCCGGGCGTACATCGTGGCCCTTCGCTCCACCGATGCGGTGCGCCAAGAACGAGCGCTTGGCTTCACCCATTCCCACAACGACGGCACGACCGTGCTCGACGAGGTCACCGGCCTCATCGTGTAGATCTTCCGGTGCGGGCCGCGGTTATCGGTGGATTCCGGACGGACCTGCGCGACGATTTTCTTGCCTAGGTCGGGAAATGGCCTCTGAGCAGGATATTTACCCGAAAAATTGTTTAAATCTTGAGCTCAAGAAGACCTCGGGTTCCGTCGAAGAACCGAATGCATGCATACCGACCGGTTCGCGTTTGCCGTCCAACGACTGTTCATCGCGGTTATTGCGCTGAGCGTTCTCGCCGCGACCGGCGCCAACTCTGCGTC
>JAYSTV010000162.1:0-3921 GCA_043719425.1 Acidimicrobiia bacterium
CTCGGCGGCTGAGTTCCCGACCGGCTGGACCATCTGGATACGCGCGCCAAACGGAGTTTGCAGCACGACGCGCGCCCGATGGTCGACGGTCCGGGCGGCCACGAGCGTTCCTTCGAGATGCACCCGGCTGATGAACCGGGGGGCCGCGGGATTGGACACGTCGTAGCGCTCGACGATGGTTTCGGGCCACTGCGTGAAGAGCTGGCGGATCACGGCGAGGCGAGGACCGTCGAGAAGGAGCTGTGGCTCCCCACCCGCCGGCCCAGCGATGGTGGCGACGAGCGTGCCGGTGGTCGTGTCGACAATCCGAATCGCTCCGCCGACGCCGGTGTAGAGGTAGCGCCCGTCGTTCTCGATAAGGTCACCTTCGTCGACGCCGACCTCCTGCGTATTCGTTGACGAAGAGTTCGTCTGCGCCGCTGCACCCTCGGCGACCGGTGTCGCGGCCACAGCCGGGGCTGGGGTATTTGACGGAGCCGGAGCGCTCGCCGCTTGGGTGTCGCCGGTCGCCCGTGCGGGTGTGGTGGCGGCGGGGGCCACGGTCGTCACCGACTTTGTTTTCTTCGTTCCCGTCGTGGCGGGGAGGGGTATCGGGCCGCCGGGATTGCCGCCGGAACCGAAGCCATAGGGGCCGACCGTGGGGAGAGCGAGCGCACGCACGTAGGCAAGGAACTTCGGGCACGACGAGAACTGCTGGAACAGCACCTCACGGCGCGCCGCGTCGGAGACACCCGGACTGAGCATGATGGGGGGAAGGAGGGCACCGGCGGCGATCGCCGCGGCACCGAAGCGCCGTCGCCGTCGGACGTTTGGGGTGGAACGAGACGACATGGCGAGATCCTCCATTGCAGACGTGACGACCTTATGACGTCGAACACATCCGGTTCGGTTCCCGGGTGAACGGAAAAGGATCTTCGGTTGGGTCTTTACGGAACTCGGTGGACGGCGAGCGGAAGGACAGCCGTTGCTCCAGCCTGGCGAAGGAGGGTGGCGGCCACCGTGGCGGTCCAGCCGCTGCGGTAGATCGCGTCGACGAGAAGAACCGGCCCATGAGGTACCCCGACGCCGGGACGCAACGCCATGCCGGCGAGGAGCGAGGCCACCTTGGCGCCCGAGGCCGCATCGGGTCCGACCGTGGCGCCAGACAGACCGAGGGCATCGATCGCGTCGAGCTTGCCGACCGTCGCAAGATGGTCGCACGCTGAGCGGATCAGTTGGGGATAGGCGAGTGATGGGCACGCGATGACGGCGACGGGACGTTCGCCCCACGTTCGTCGCCACCTTCCGAGCACCGCCACGAGACCATCGAGAACGGACTGCGGCGCGGGACCGTCGGAGCCCCTGAACATGGCTCGGAGCTCATCGGCCCAGCCGGGATCGTCGGCGAACGCCAGCGCCCGTCCGTCGGTGCAGCCGACGATCTTGCCCCTCTTGGCCACACCACCCGGCCAGAGTTTGCGCGGTTCGATGACGACGTCAAGCCCGCGCACAAAGCTCTGCGCGCTGATGATCCGTTCAGGAGCGGGCGCGGCACCGGGCGAAGGGAGGGTGCCGGTGCAGACGGAACATCGCCCGCAGTCGCTCGGGTCTGGATCGTCGAGGGCGGTTTGGAGGAACCGCATGAGGCAACCAGCTCCGGCGGCGAACGATCGCATCAGATCTGCTTCGCGGGCACGCACGGCGGCGAGTGCATCCCATCGCTCATGGTCATAGACCCACGGTTGGCCGGTCAGCGACCACTGCGTCCCGCTGCGGCTCACGACTCCTTCGACCGAAAGAATCTTGAGCAGGCCTTCGAGCCGACCACGTCGAATGGTGGTCGCCGATTCGAGACCCACGAGGCTTTGTGGCTCATCCATAAGCGCGCCGATGATCTGATCCACGCGACCCGGATCGGGCACGCCCGCGGTAGCGAAGAAGTCCCAAATCCGCTCGTCGGTCTCAGCCGGAAGCAGGACCGCAATGGCGTCGTCGAGGGCGCGTCCGGCGCGTCCGACCTGCTGGTAGTAGGCGACCGGTGACGACGGCGAACCGACGTGTATGCAGAACGCCAAGTCGGGCTTGTCGTAGCCCATGCCGAGGGCCGACGTTGCGACAACCGCCTTGAGATCGTTACGCCGAAGCCGATCTTCAATGACTTCGCGCTCTGAAGAATCGAGACCGCCGTGATAGGCCGCCACCGCAAAATCGCACGACGCCAGAAACTCGGCCAGGCGCTCGCACTCCGCGACCGTAAGTGTATAGATGATCCCGGAACCGACGGTCGTGGAGAGTGCGTCGGCCACCCACGCATATCGTTCGACGGCACCCAGGCCGGGGACGACGGCGAGCGACAGCGACGATCGCGCCAATGAACCGCGAAACGTGACGGTGTCGGCCCCGAGCTGACCCGCCACGTCGGCCGTGACCCGCTCGTTGGCGGTGGCGGTGGTGGCCAAGACCGGAGTGTTGGCGCCAACGCCGACGAGGATGCGGGCGAGTCGTTGGTAGTCGGGGCGGAAGTCGAACCCCCAGTCGGAAATGCAGTGGGCCTCATCGATCACGATGAGACCGGCCGACCCGATGAGCGTTGGCAACAGTTCGGCGAAGCGCGGGTTGGCGAGACGCTCAGGGGACACGAGCAACACGTCGAGTCGACCGGCGGTGGCATCGGCGAAGATCGCGTCCCAGTCGTCGTGGTTCGTCGAGTTCACCGTGGCGGCCACGAGACCGGCCGCGGTGGCGGCGCTCACCTGATCGCGCATGAGGGCGAGCAACGGGGAGACGACGAGGGTCGGCCCGAAGCCTGCAGCGCGGCGAGCGGAGGTGGCAGCCCAGTACACCGCTGACTTTCCCCAGCCGGTGGCCTGCACAACGAGCACGCGGGCATGGTCCTCGACTAAGGCACTCACGGCAGCGAGTTGATCGGCGCGGGGCTCGGCATCTGGACCGGCCATGGCGGCCAGGACCCGCCGCAGGTGTTCGTCGGCCGTGCTCATGCCATCGACCGTTGCGGTGATCGAGCGACCTGGCGACTCCCGAGGGCGACGGCGATGACCGCAGTGGCACCCGCCATGATCAGGTGAGTCTGTCGTAGGCCCCACGCGTCGCCGATGAATCCGTGGGCGGTAACGGCGAGGACATACGGAAGGCCGAGGGCAATGCTGAACAACGCCATGACCCGCGCTCGAAGCGCCGTGGGCGCGTCCATCTGGAGGATTGCCTGTCCGGAGACCAGCACACAGAAGTAGCCCCCGCCAATCACCACGAGGCTGGCCGCGGCCACGGCCGGGTGAGGGGCGATGGCGTAGACGGCGAGTGCTGGAGCGAGAGCGCCGAACCCCATCAGGAGCGCACGTTCACGACCCCAACGAGCGCTCATCTTCGGAACCGTAAGCGCGCCGATGATTGCCCCGATCCCCTGCGCGGTGACGAAGACCGAGGTCATGGCGGCGCCTCCGTCGAACACGTTGTGGGCCACGATCGGAAGCAGGCCGATGAACGGACCGGCGCTGAGGGCGAGACCGACAATCGACAGGATTGCGAACCGGCTCGGTGCGCTCCGACGAACATGACGGGCTGCTTCGCCGAGCTGGCGTAGGAGCCCGCCGGTCGCCGGTACCTTCGGGCGCGCGGGCAACGTGATGAACACGACGGCGATGAGCATCAACACGAAGCTCACGGCGTTCACGACGACGGCCCACGTGGTGCTGAACGCAGCGATCACCACACCGGCCAAGAGCGGTCCGATCACTCGACCACCATTCCACGAGATCGAACCGAGACCCACGGCGGCCGGAAGGTCTTCAGGAGGGACCAACTCTGGCATGAGCGCCTGACGGTTCGGCAACGACAATGCCCCCGAGCATCCTTCAACGAAGACGATGGCCCAGAGCAAACCGGGTGTCCATCGGCCCGTGGCCAGCAGCACCGCCAGCGCAA
>JAYSTV010000163.1:0-9558 GCA_043719425.1 Acidimicrobiia bacterium
CCAAGATGGCCACCATTGCTGACCAGATGGTCACCGACGGCGCCAAGGTTCTTGCCATCGTCAACCTCGACTCCGAGTCGAACGTCCAGATCCAGACCAAGGCTGCCGCCGCCGGCGTCAAGCTCATCGACTACGACCGCCTCACGCTGAACGGCAAGAGCGACGTCTACGTCTCGTTCGACAACGTCGCCGTGGGCACCGCCCAGGGCGAAGGCATCATCAAGTGCCTCGGCGGCGCCGATGCCGCCAAGGGCAAGAACATCATCCAGCTCAGCGGCTCGCCGACCGACAACAACGCCACGCTGTTCAAGCAGGGCCAGGATGCCGCCATCAAGGATTCCGGAATCGTCGTTGTTGGTTCCGAGGCCGTGCCGGACTGGGACAACCAGAAGGCCGTCCCGATCTTCGAGCAGCTCCTGACCAAGGCCGGCGGAAAAATTGACGGCGTCCTCGTCGCCAACGACGGCCTCTCGGGTGCCGCCCAGACCGTCCTCGCCAAGAACGGCCTTGCCGTTCCGACCACGGGTCAGGACGCCACTGTTGACGGCCTGCGCGCCATCCTCAACGGCACGCAGTGCATGACCGTCTACAAGCCGTACCCGGCCGAGGCCGAAGCGGCCGTTGCCGCCGCCGTTGCGCTCCTCAAGGGCGAGGCTCCGGCCACCAACGCGAAGATCAACGACGGCACCGGTGGCAAGGGTGGTCGGGACATTCCCTATGCCCAGGCCGCCATCCAGTCGATCTACGTCGACAACGTCAAGGACGTCGTCACCACCGGTGGCGCCAAGCGTGAAGATGTCTGCAAGGACATCGAAGACAAGTGCAAGGCCGCCGGCGTCTGATCTGACCCGGTAGTACCTCCGGCTTCGGTCGGAACGCTCCAGCGAACGGCCCGCCCTCGTGGCGGGCCGTTCCGCGTCTCCGGCCCAAGCCCGTGGACACGGACCGTGACCGACGCCTACGCTCCGCCTAATTGCGCTGCGCCGCTCCGCTTCGCTGCACTGCTCGCAACACCAACCCGTGGACACGGACCGTGACCGACGCCTACGCTCCGTGGCCCGGTTGAGGAGAGGTTCAGCGATGAAGCAGCGATCACGAAACAGCGGGGCAGCGGCCTTCACAGTGTTTGTCGCGGCCACGGTGGTTGGTGCGGTCGCCATCGGGATCCCGCTCGGTTCGGTCGGGTCAGCCCAGGTGCCGCCTGCCGCTCCATTGGCCTCGGAAGCGCCATCCCACAGCCACGTCGGCGACGACTCGACCCAGCTCACTCGCGCACAAGAAGACGAACTGGCAGCGCGGGCCGAACGCGACGGCATCGGCATTCGACCCGATGCTGTCGCCCGTCGTTCCGGTCGCGTCGCCGCCGCTTCCTCGGCGATCAATCCGGCAGTGAACGGCGCTTGGGAAGGGCCCTATGACTGGCCCGTCCTCGGCGTCCACGTGACCCTGCTGCCCAACGGCAAAATCCTCGCCTACGACTCGGTCAACGATCTTCGTACCGAGGCTTCACCGGATCAAAGCTTCACCCGCGCCATGACCTTCGATCCGGTCACGAAAGCGATTGTGCGGGTCGACGAAACGCTTGGCTACAACATCTTCTGCAGCGGTCTCGCCAAGTTGGCCAGCGGCGTGGTGTTCGCCGCCGGCGGCAACTTGAATCAAGCGCTCGACGGCATCAACAAGAGCACCACGTTTGATCCGTCGACGAACACGTGGACGGCCGGCGCGCCCATGTCACAAGCGCGCTGGTATCCGTCGGTCACGCCGTTGGCGAATGGCGAAATGCTTGTCACGGGTGGCGGCCCAGCGCTTTCGGAAGTGCGACAGGCAAACGGAACCTTCCGCGCGCTTACGAATGCCCAACAGGCTGTATGGGCCAAGCGCGAATACCAATGGATGATTGCGACGGCCAACGGCAAGACGGCCTACGTCGGCCCCGATGATCAGGTCGGTCTCCTCGACACAAATGGTACGGGCACATATCAAGTGCTCGGTGCTCGCGATGGCAAGAACCGCAACTACGGAAGCTTCGCCAGCTTTGCTCCAGGCAAAGTGCTGATTTCCGGAGGTGCGTACTTCGACAGTTCCGCGGTGGTCGTCGACGTGAACAGTGGCGCCACCACAGCAACGGGGCCCATGGCCCATCAGCGCCGCCAACACAATCTTACGGTGCTCGCCGACGGCACCGTGTTGGCCACCGGTGGCTTCGAGAACTCCACCCAGGGTCTCGTCGACGTGGCCAACAACGTCTACGACGCGGAGATCTACAACCCCGCCACCGGACAGTGGCGCATCGTCGCGCCGCAAGAGCGCGCTCGTCAGTACCACTCCACCGCATTGCTTCTCCCTGACGGCCGAGTGATGAGCGCGGGCGGCGGCATGTGCGGGGTGTGTGACACCGTCGGATATTTCCAACGCAACGCCGAGATCTACACACCGCCGTATCTCTTCGCCGCTGACGGCTCTCCCGCCGCGCGACCGGTGATCACTTCCGTCGCTGCGCAGCTTGGCTACGGCTACTCATACCCCCTCGCCACCCCCAACGCCGCCACGGTGGCCAAGGCGTCGCTCATTCGCATGAGTTCGGTCACGCACTCGGCCGACATGGAGCAGCGATTCCTCCCGCTCACGTTCTCCACCAACGCGAGGGGACTGTCGGTCGCCATGCCCGCCAACGCGAATGCGGCCCCGCCTGGGTGGTATCTGCTGTTCGTCATCGATACCAACGGCGTGCCGTCGATCGCCGCCAAAGTGCAGATCGGCGCGTACCCGCCGCCACCAACAACCACGACCACGTCAACCACGACCACGAGCACCACCACATCGACCACGACCACGAGACCGCCAACCACCACCACGATTGCTCCGGCCAACACGAACGTGGTCTACGACAACTCGCTGCGCAACGGATGGCTGAACTGGTCGTGGGCGGTGGCCAATTTGGTCGCCCCCGGAGGCCGCTCGGGTGCGGCGATCGAGTTCGAGCCCGACGCTTGGCGTGGCTTGTATCTGCGGTCCGATGCGCTCCCGGTGGCGGCGACCGGCCTTGACCTGTGGGTGAACGGTCGCGGTGGCAACCAGTCCGTGCGGATAATCATGAGCCAAAACAGCGTGCTGGTCGCTGAACAGGTGTTGACCGGCCTCGGCATTGGTTGGCAGCAGGTTCGCCTGAACGCGTCGCGAACGTTGGCCGCCGGTTCGTCGCTCGACGTGATCGTGCAGGACTGGACCGGACTCGACCAAGCGCCGGTACTCATCGACGACGTCTCTCTCGTTACGGGTATCACGCCGCCGACCACGACCACCACCACCCTGCCCGGCACAACGACGACAACAACCCGACCGGTCGGGACCACGACGACCACCACAACGCTGGTCCCACCGACGACCACCACCACAACGCTGGTCCCACCGACGACCACCACCACAACGACCACCACAACGTCGTCGACGACGACGACGAGCACGACGACCACGACCACCATCGCGTCGTCGGGAACGACGCTACGAACGCTCTATGCCGATGCCTTTGTCGACGCCGACAACTGGTCATGGGCGCCCAACAACCCGGCTTCAACGAACCCCGTCAAGGTCGGTACACGAGCGTTGGCGGTCACAGCCTCACCATGGACTGCGGCCGTGTTCCACCTTCCGGCCGCGCTGACGCTGGCGGCGCCCACGCGGCTCGAGTTCTGGATCCACGGTGGCCCCACGGGCGGTCAGAACCTCACAACACAGTTCTTCGACGGATCCACCGCCCGAGGCTCAGTTCCGGTGGCCTCGGTCGTCGGTGGCCCGATCGCAGCAAACGTGTGGACCAAGGTGAGTGTTGACCTGGCCGGCCTCGGCATCACGTCTGGTCAGATCACCGATGTCAGCCTTTGGTATGGCGTCGGCGACGCCGGCGGCACGTACTCCGTCGACGACGTTCGGCTCGTTCGGAGCTGATCCGTCGGTGATCGGCAAGTGACCCGCTGACGCGTCGGCGTCGTTCTTGCTAGAACAGTCGGCCAATCAGCAGCGCCCGGGGGGCAACACGTGAGTGATCAGCAGCCGGTTCTCGCCATGACGGGAATCAACAAGAGCTTCGGGGCAGTCCACGTCCTCCACGACGTCGATTTCTTCGTCTATCCGGGACGGGTCACGGCGCTCGTCGGTGACAACGGCGCCGGCAAGTCAACCCTGGTCAAATGCGTGACCGGGATTTACGGCACCGACAGCGGCCAGGTGTCGTTCGCCGGCACACCGGTCACCATCTCCGGACCGAAAGATGCGGCGGCGCTCGGCATCGAGGTCGTCTACCAGGACCTCGCCCTCTGCGACAACCTCGACATCGTCCAGAACCTCTTTCTCGGTCGGGAGCGCAAGAAGTTCGGACTGCTCGACGAAGCGGGCATGGAGAACCTGGCCCGCGAGACGCTCGCCTCGCTCTCCGTCCGCACCGTCAAGAGCGTGCGCCAGGCGGTGTCGTCGTTGTCCGGTGGCCAACGACAAACGGTCGCCATCGCCAAGGCCGTCCTGTGGAACTCCAAGGTCGTGTTGCTCGACGAACCCACCGCGGCCCTCGGCGTGGCGCAGACGAAAGAAGTGCTGAGCCTCGTGCGCAACCTGGCCGACAAGGGTCTCGGCGTGGTGCTCATCAGCCACAACATGAACGAGGTGTTGGAGGTCGCCGACCGCGTGGCTGTCATGTATCTCGGACGCCTCGCGGCCGAAGTCAAAGCCTCTGACACCAACCGGGAGCAACTCGTGCAGCTCATCACGTCGGGCCGGTCCGGCTCCATCGGCCTTCAGGAGGTCGGGGCATGAGTTCCACCCGATCAACCGCGGCGTCGGACTTTTCTCTCGACTCCGAACACCAAACGCTGGCGACCACGTGGCGGAACTACATCGCCAAGCTCCGCTCCGGCGACCTCGGGCCGATACCCGCGCTACTCGGCATAAGCGTGCTTACCGTCGCCTTCGGGTTCGCTCGGAGCGACACATTCCTAAGTGTGCGTAACTTTGGCAATCTTCTGCAGCAGGCTGCACCGATCATCGTCATATCGATGGCGGTGTCGTTTGTTCTGCTGCTGGGCGAAATCGACCTGGGCGCGGGCTTCACCGCCGGCGTCGTGGCCGCCGTGCTGGCCACCCGGCTTCAGGCCAGCTGGTCACTACCGGCCACGATTCTCTTCACCGGCGTTGTCGGCGCGGCGATGGGAATGTGGACCGGCTTCTTCGTCGCCAAGGTCGGGGTTCCGTCATTCGTTGTCACGCTCGCCAACTTCCTATCGTTTCAAGGAATCGTGTTGCTCATCACCACCGAAGGTGGCTCGGTCGGCATCGACAACAAGACCGTCAATGCCATCGAGAACTCGAACATGAGCGTGGCTCTTTCGTGGCTGGTCGCCGCGCTCGCCGTTGCCCTGTTTGCCGTTTCGGTGCTTCGGAAGTCGTTCCGCTCGCCAACAACTAACCCGATCAACGTCGCCCTGCTGAAAATTGGCGGCGTCGCCGTTGGCGCCTTCGCGTTCGTCGGCATCCTGTCGCGCAACCGAGCGTTCGCCACGTCGCCGAAGAAGATCATCGGCGTTCCCTACGCGGCGCCGCTCGTGTTGATCATCCTGATCGGCACCACCTTTGTACTCACGCGCACGGCCTGGGGTCGTCATCTCTATGCCGTCGGCGGGAACCAGGAAGCGGCCCGCCGCGCCGGTATCAACGTCACTCGCATCCGGATGTCGGCGTTCGTTGTCTGCGCCATGCTCGCCGGCGTCGGTGGCTACTTCCTTGCCTCGCAGCTTGGGTCGGCGAACCCCCAGATCGGTGGCGGCGACACCCTTCTTCTCGCTGTCGGTGCCGCCGTCATCGGAGGCACGTCGCTGTTTGGTGGCAAGGGCCGGTTGCTGAACGCGGTGCTCGGCGGGTTCGTCCTCGCCATCATCAACAACGGCTTGCCGTTGGTGGGTAAGGCGACGCCGTTCGGCATCAATGAGATCGACTTCTCCCAGTCCGGCATCAAGTTCATCGTCAACGGCCTCGTGCTACTGCTCGCCGGTTCCGTCGACGCCCTCAGCCGCAAACGCTCAGCTGCTTAGGAGATGGCGGCGGACCTCGTGCGGTCGGCGGCTGCGAACAACGCGCATTGGTGCGACTTTGTGTGTCGATCACATGGGCTCGACCCCATGTTTGCTAGCGACGCATGGGCAAGCGCGCGTCGCCCGCCGCCGCTGTATCCCGACGCCGTCACCCTCCGCCCTGGTTGCCTCGCCACGGATCTGTTGGTTCGGCTCGACACGACGGTGGGCTGCGCCGTCAAGGACTCTTTTGGTGATCTCGACCTATCTACGCATGGTTTCGCCGTTTTGTTCGAGGCAACGTGGATCGTGCTCAACGAGCCGACGCTCCAATCTGATCCCACGATTGATTGGCGTCGAGTCTCGACAACCGCAGCGCTCGATCAGTGGGTCGTGGCATGGGATCGCAACGGGGCCGGGCGGGAACTGTTCCGGCCTGCGCTTCTCGACGACCCACGAGTTTCGATCGTGGTCGCGCATCAAGGCGGTGCGATCGTTGCCGGCGCGATCCTGTTTCGTGAGGCCGGGGTCGTTGGTCTGACGAACTACTTCGCCCGCACGGATCACGATGCTCTTGGAGGTTGCCTTGCGACGGCTCGTTCGCTGGAACCAGCGCTGTCGCTGGTTGGGTACGAGCGAGGCGCCTCCCTGACCGCCGCGCTTGCGAACGGGTTCGAATCGATCGGCCCGCTTCGCGTGTGGTTGCGCGAAACCTAAGGTAAGTGTACAGAGGACTAGGTTCGATTTGCCATGGCGATCTACCGACCGAGCGCGAAGGTCTTGCTGATCAACTCGCCCAACTCCTCGGCTGAAGAAGTCGAGCTTTACAGTGCAGGCATGTCAGCCGCCACTACCGTCAGGATCTCGAGTCGGGGCCAGATGAGTTTGCCGGCGTCGGCTCGACACCGTTGGGGAGTGGAGGCTGGCGGTGAGACTGGTGTGATCGTTCTCGCCGTCCCGCTGTGGGGGACGCAGGGAACGAGCTCCGCCGACCAAGCTCGATAGGGGCCGTCGCGGGTCGGCTCGCTATCCTCACGACTGAGGTGACCATGTCCGAATTGGCAACGACCGCATCCGCTCCGTTCCGTCCACCGTTTGCCGGCACCATCGGCCGTACGCTGGCCGACTCCGTGCCGTCGTTCGCCGAGCCACCGCATCCCGGCGAAGACGCGCCCAACGTCGTGTTCGTGTTGCTCGATGACACCGGCTTTGGACAACTCGGCTGCTTCGGTTCCGACATCAACACTCCGAATATCGATGCGCTTGCCAAGAACGGTCTGCAGTTCACCAACTTCCACGTGACGCCGCTGTGCTCGCCAACACGGGCGGCGCTCCTGACCGGTCGGGCGAACCACGCCGTTGGTCTGCGCACCGTCTCGAACTTTGTGACCGGTTATCCATCACAGCTTGGCCACATCACCAACCACGCCGCCACCGTGGCCGAGGTGCTGGGCGATGCGGGCTACGCAACGTTCGCCGTCGGCAAGTGGCACCTGGCCCCGATGGAACAGTGCTCTGCCGCCGGGCCCTTCGACCAGTGGCCGCTCGCTCGTGGCTTCCATCGCTTCTATGGCTTCCTCGATGGCGAGACCGATCAGTTCTATCCGGAGCTTGTGTCGGACAACCATCACATCGACGCGCCGGCTGGGCCCGACGACGGCTACCACCTGTCAGCTGATCTCGTCGACAAAGCGATCGGCATGATCGCCGACTCGAAGGGCGTGCGGCCTGATCGACCGTTCTTCTGTTGCGTCGCGTTCGGAGCCACCCATGCACCGCACCAGGCGCCGCCGGAGTACCTGGCCAAGTACCGCGGCCGCTACGACGAAGGGTGGGACATCGTCCGTGAGCGATGGTTCCGCTTGCAGATCGCCAAGGGTGTGGTTCCAGCCGACACCGTGCTCGCGCCGAGGAATCCAGGAGTCAAGCCATGGGCCGAGCTGTCCGACAACGAACAGCGATTGGCAGCGCGCTTACAAGAAGCGTTCGCCGCGTTCCTCGACCACACCGACACCCAGATCGGACGGTTCGTCGACGGCCTTCGCCGCCTTGGTCAACTCGACAACACAATCATCGTCGTGATGGCCGACAACGGAGCATCGCAGGAGGGCGGGCCCTTCGGAGTCATGCACGAGATGAAGTTCTTCAACGGCATTCTTGAGACCCCCGACGAGGCGATCGATCGCATCGACACGATCGGCGGCCCGCACAGCCACACCAACTATCCGTGGGGCTGGGCCCAGGCCGGGAATGTACCGTTCCGTTGGTACAAACAGAACACCCACGAAGGTGGTGTCCATGTGCCGATGGTGATGCATTGGCCCAGCGGAATCGCGGCCGAGGAACGGGGGACGAAACGCGATCAATTCGTGTTCATCGCCGACGTCGTCCCGACGATTTACGACATCGTTGGCGTGACTCCTCCAACGATCCGCCGCGGTCTCGAGCAGATCCCTGTGACCGGGCACTCGTTCAAGACGGCGATGGCCGACGCCACTGCGCCAGCCGCCAACCAGGTGCAGTACTTCGAGCAGAACGGCAGTCGGGCGCTCGTGGCCGGTGAGTGGAAGGCGGTGTGCAAGCACACGCCAGGCGCAGACTTCGAGACCGAGGCGTGGGAGCTCTTTCACCTGGCCTCCGATCGCAGCGAGACCAATGACCTCGCTGCGGCCGAACCAGAGAAGCTTCGTGCGCTTATTGATCTGTGGTGGACGGAGGCGGAGCGGCACGGCGTGCTCCCCCTCGACGATCGTGGCTTCGAGTTGTTCGGCGCCCGCTTCCACGATCGTTCGCCGCATCCGCCTAGTCGAAGGTATGTGTACAGACCACCAATGTCGCCGCTTCCGTCGCAGGCGTCGGCCGCAGTCGGCGGACGCCACGTCGACATCACCGCCAAGGTCACGCTCACGGCCGACAGCGAGGGCGTGCTTTTTGCCACCGGCACCCACAACTCCGGCCTCTCGATGTTCGTCCAGAACCATCGATTGGTCCTCGACTACAACGCGTTCAGCGCCCATACCCTCATTGAGTCCGCAGCGGCGATCCCGGTCGGCGATGTCGTACTCGGAGTGCAGATTCGTCGGGGCGAGAAGTCGAACGGGACAGCTCGCATCCTGGTCAACGGCAAGGTCGTTGGTGAAGCCGACCTGGCCCTCCTTATGCGAATGATGTCGTCGACCGGACCGAGCGTCGGTTCGGATCACGGCTCGTCGGTGTCAAGTCGTTACGACGCGCCGTTCGCCTTTACCGGGACGCTGCACGAGCTCGTCATCCAGCTGAGCCCGGAGAAGTACGCCGACGTCGACGATGCATCGGCCAGAGCCGAGATGAGCCGTCAATGACGACTCTCAATCGACTCAACGGAGGCCGCCCGACATGAGCCTGTCAATCTCGATGAGCTGTGCGCCTCGGCCGACATCCATGTGCAGACCGTGATCCGCGACGATCTGGTCAAGCTCATTTCCAATGCGCGCTTACAAGACATCCTCAACTACCACTC
>JAYSTV010000164.1:0-3915 GCA_043719425.1 Acidimicrobiia bacterium
AGGTCGACGCGCCGAGCCGGTTCCCCTGCCACGGCGAGATGGCAAGCGCGTCGGCCGTGAGGCTGCGCAGCGAAGGGTTCAGCGATCCACCGCTATTGATCGAGATCGCGCCCATCGAGGTGAGGCCGGCGACATCGGCAAACCGGCCAAGCCATCCGCTCGGCGACTTGTAGCTGACCGGTGAACCCGCCGCACCCGAACCGCCCCACCAATGATCCTGGGACTCGAAGTGACTGAAGTTGGCATTGCTGTAGCCGACACCCTGGATGACGGCGACCTTGCCCTCGCGATACCACTGGCTGATGTTGGCCATGCCCGGGTTGAAACCGATGCTGGCATCGCCGGCCCTCAACGCATCGGGACGATTCGGTGTACCTGGTGCCGGATAGGCAATCGAACTGGTGACTCCGTCAATGGTCTTCGTTCGTATGGACACGTAGCGGTTGTATTCAGCCGAGACCAACGGAACCACGGTGTTCAGTCCGTCATTGCCACCGCCCAGGTAGATGAAGACAGTGACTCCTGCAGCACTACCACCGGCCGTACCGGAGGCAAACAGGCGTCGCAACGGCCCGAGCTGAGCAGCGACAAACTCCCCCGCGGCGACGGCGCCCATCAAGATCATGAACTGCCGACGAGAAAGCTGCTTGCCTTTGCCCAGCTTGGTGAGAAGAACTTCGGGATGTTCGGCGTTCGAGGTGTGCGTCATGGTCGTCCTCCGCCGATCAGGCAAGTGAGAATTCGGGCGAGATGGCAATCGTGCGGGCGAGGTTGCGCCGCTGGTTCGCGCCGGCATTCGCCGCCCGTTCTGCCGACACCAACGCAACCAGAGCGTCGTAGGTGATCGAACCAACTCCGATTCGGTTCTCGCCGAGTTGGCGAAGGGCTTCGTCGACCGCGGCCGACGGGGTCATGGCATCAATCGTGTTGAGGAACGATGTTCCTCCGGATGCTGGATCGGCGATCGCCGCACCAAACAATGAGCTGGCGATTTCGGCTCGACGCCAGTACGCAGAGACGCTCATCCACGCCCGGTTCTGTCGCCAGCCGGAAACGTTCGGCGGCGCGAGCGGCCCCATGCCAAGGTCTTCGAGTTGACCGACCATGCCGACCTTCGCCGCCGAGATCCCGGTGGTCCGCATCATCGTCGCCGCCCAGTCAATGGGATGTCGGACCAGGCCCTGCCTCGCGGTGTCGGAGTAGAACTCGTCCATGGTGAACATCACCCGAAGGAACGCCTTCACGTTCATCTTCGGATGAGACGCCAGCGATGCCCCGAGGGTCACCGCTAGTGCGTCGGTCCGCTTGATCGGATAGGCGAACCAGCTCCACAACTTGGCAGCAAGATGCTCGGAGGCGTTCTTACGAACAACGTTCAGGCGTCCCGGACTCATGATGATCTGATCGAGCACGTCGGGCCCGTTCCAATTCTCGGTAACGTTGTACAGAGTCTTTGGGTTGCCGTCATGCCACGTTGGGCGATACAGGTACGTATCGTTGTTGTTGGAATCGACGCTGTGCCCCGTCCACGCTCGGGCCATGGCCTTCACGTCTGCTTCGTTGTACCCGTTGTCAACGCCGAGCAGGAACAGTTCCTGTAGCTCGCGGCCAAAGTTTTCGTTCGGACCCCACGAACCGCTGTAGGCCCCATCAAGCCAGAAGAGCATCGCTGGATCAGTCGATACGGCTTTGAACAGTTCGTTCATGTCGCCAGCACCCATGGAGCGAAAGATGGCATTCTGCCGATACATATGATCGGCATTGAAGATCTTGGCGATCGACGTGGCGAAGTGATTGTGCCAGAACAGGGTGAGGCGTTCTTGGAGCGGCCGAGGCACGGTAGCCATTCGGTTGAGCCACCATTCGCGCAGCGCTTGCAGGTTCTCCCATTCTTCGGTCTTCGCGTTCGGATCGTAGTCCGGTGCTGGATTTGGTGTGAAGTCCAGAAGTTGATCGACAAGGGCAGCCCGGTCCATCTGCGCAAGCAACTCGATCGTGGACAGCTTCTCAGCGAACCCGGTTCGGCGAAGAAGGTGCGCAGTGTCAGCAATCGTCATGGGCACGTCGGAAAACGCTAAAGTCGCAATCCCGAATTACCGTCATCGATCCTGATGATTTCGTGTTGAGTCTTTATTCAGTGTTGTAACGAACAGAACTGAATAGTTGTTCACGAATGAGAAAGTAGATCCCCGCAGAATGCCGCCGTTGCGCTGACCAATGCGTGGGGCGCCTCCCACGGCACGAAGTGGCCGCAGTCGCGTAACAGGAACGGTCCCACGTGATTCGGGAAGACGACGGCAGCCATGCGATCGAAGTCGGGATAGATCACGTGGTCGCTCGTTCCGAATAAGATAAGTGTACGTGTGTTCACGTTCACTCGGAAAAGCACAGCTTCCGAACGGGCGTTGGAGTTGAAGGAGGATTCGTAGGCCCCGAAGCTGGCGCGGAGCTTGGCGGCGTCGGCGAACGGGGCGGCGTGAAAGGCCACGGCGTCGGGCGTGAAGGCACCGGGGTGAGCCCAGAACCGACTCGTATAGAACGTGGCGATGTAGCGGGTCCGCATCTCCGGCGTGGGAAGTTCCGCGGCGAGCGCATCGGCATCGGTCCCCTGACGCACGTAGTAATCGCTCGCCTCACGCGGAGGCCTCGTGTTCATGTCCTTCATCTGTTCGCGTACGAAGGGCAGTGGCGAGTTGAAGAGCACCATGCGGTCCACTCGGTCGGGCGCCCGAAGGGCGAGATCCTGGATCACCGGACCTCCCAGATCACCACC
Source organism: Acidimicrobiia bacterium (assembly GCA_043719425.1). Taxonomy (GTDB): domain Bacteria; phylum Actinomycetota; class Acidimicrobiia; order Acidimicrobiales; family JANYDT01; genus JANLQX01. The sequence continues at coordinate 2,774 of JAYSTV010000164.1, forward strand.
GAGGACGACGAATCGATCGTGTCCGAGCTCTGTCATGAGGGCCAACAAATCCCTGCTGTGGGCGGCCACGTCATGGAATCCGTCGGGCCCGACTTCGCTGTCCCCGAAACCGCGAAGGTCCGGCACGACCACGTCGAAACCGGCCGCCGCGAGCGGCTCGATCACCCGCCAGAAGACGCGCTTGGTCTCCGGCCAGCCGTGCACGCACAGCAGCGGAACACCACCGCGACCGGCCCGAACGTAGGCCTGACTGAAGCCTCGAGGGGTGGCGGCCTCGACCGCGAATCGGCTGGCATCCGGCTCCGCAGGATCGTTCGAGGGGGGCATCCAAGAAGGTTACGGCTCGGCCGGTACAATTATTTAGTACGAAATGAGGGGTGGGCCTGTGATTGTTGTCGTGAGTCAAGCGTGGACCTTGGATGCTCATGGTCACGCCGACGCCTACATCGCCGGCTCCCATGATTTCGAGGCCTTCCTCGGACGCCACCCGGGCTACATCGGCCGGCGCCTCCTGCGCAGCCTGGCCGATCCAACGCATTTCACCAACATGCGGTTCTTCCGGAACCTGTCCGACTACCACGAACTGATCACGTGGGACGGGTACCGCGAGCGGATCATGGCCCTCGGTGATCACCTGAAGCCGGCCGATACGTATCCCCGCGAGTACATGGAGGTCGTGCTCGGCGACGAGGCCCTCCCCGGACTCATCGACGCGTAACTCGCGCGCCAGAGCCGGCGCCACCACGACGCCGGCCCTGACACGTTGTTGAGCTACCGCTCGGGGGTCTGCTGGTTAAGCGGGCATCAGCACCGAATCAATCAAGAACACCGTGCTCTGCTGAATCCTTAGGCGGGCATCAGCACCGAATCAATCAAGAACACCGTGCCATTCGCGACCTGCACATCCGCCAACACCGTCTTCGTGGTCCCGTTGATGGTGATGGTCTTGCCCTTCACGGCCACGCTGATCTTGCCGCCGTTGACCGTGTCGAGTGATGTCATCTTGGCCAGGTCCTTCGACGAAAGCTTCTTGCCGGCCACCACGTGGTAGGTGAGGATCGACGTGAGCTTGGCCTTGTTCTCCGGCTTGACCAGGGTGTCAACGGTACCGGCCGGCAGCTTGGCGAACGCCGAGTTCACCG
>JAYSTV010000165.1:0-3912 GCA_043719425.1 Acidimicrobiia bacterium
CGATCGATGCGCGGTCGCCGTCCCCGACGCGTCAGTCGACGGAGGGTGGCGGATGCTGCGTGGTGATGAGCTCGGCTGGGTTCTCGCCGATCACCTGCTGGGCGTTGCCTCAAACGATCCTCGCCCCACGTTGCTCATCACCACGCTCGTGTCGTCGTCGCTCCTCTCGGCCATGGCGGCGCGTCGAGGGGCGGACTACGTCGAAACGCTGACCGGCTTCAAGTGGTTGGCCCGGGCCGCCATGGACCGGCCCGACCACCGACTGGTGCTGGCCTATGAGGAGGCCCTCGGCTACTGCGTCGGCGACCTCGTGGCGGATAAGGACGGGTTCAGCGCCGGCTTGGTCGCCGCCGACCTCGCCGCCCGCCGCAAGGCCGATGATTCGTCACTGCTCGGTGCTGTTGCGGAAATCGAAACGGCCTACGGTCGCTATCAAACGTCGCAGTGGCCGTTGCGGTTCGACGGGCCCACGGCGGCCGATGACATGGCCGCGCTTATGGTGCGGGCCCGCGCTGCCGATCCGAAGGAGATCGCCGGCTGCCCGGTGGTCGGGATGCGCGACTACCTGACCAACGTGCCGCCGGCCGACGTGGTGGTGTATTCGCTCGGCGATACCGGTCGCATCACCGTACGCCCGAGCGGAACGGAGCCGAAGTGCAAGGTCTACTTCGAGGTCGTGTCCCACGGCGGCGCCCCGATAGTCACCGTCGACCAACTTCGCGCCGCCGTGTCGGTGCTGCTCGGAATTCCCGAGTGACCCTTCCGGGCTCACTCGCGGAGGTGCGGTCCTATGTCACCGTGCGGGCCGGCGATGTCCCGGTGCTCGCTCATGTACGAACGCTCGGGTCGACCGCATCTTCGACGACGGTGCTCGTCGTGGTTTCGCCCCTCGCTTCTGCTCGCGCCGTAGCGAACGACATTGCCACCATGGTGGCGACGGGGCGACGGGTTGTGGTGGCGGATCACCCCGGCACCGGTGGGAGTGATGCGTGGTCCGGTTCGTTGCCCGACTGGGTCGACCTCGTCGGTGGCGCAGTCGATGCCGGTGAACTCGTTGCCCTTGGTCCGCCGGCCGGTTCATCGCCCGAACTGGCGTCACTCGCTGACCGGCTGACCCCGCGCCGTGACGGCGCCCACTTTGCTGCCGCCATCGACGCCGTGCGGTCGGCGTGGGTGTTCGCTCCGTGGCATGAACGCACCGTCGCGGCGCGTCGACAGGTCGCAGTTCCCGACGCGGCCGCCTTGCACGACGGCACCCTTCGCCTGCTCGAGTCGCCCTCCACGCTGATGGCACGAGGAGCCTGGTTCGACGCACTCGGCACCCACCGGTTCGCTCCGACGCGCGCCGCCCAGTTGCTCGACCCGCCGAGGTCGTATGCCAACACACTGTTCGGTCAAGTCCATGTGTGTACGTATGGATCCAGAACGCAACAGCCAACCATGCTCGCCCTGCATCCGTCACCGGGGTCGGCAAGACCATATGCACGCGTATTACATCAGCTGGCGGGGACGCGCCGGGTGATTGCTCCCGACATGCTCGGCAACGGACTGTCAGATCCACCGGTCATGCACCATGCCCTCGTCGACGCGCTGTCGCCAGAGTTCGGCGATCGGTGTGGCACCTCTCGCACACTCGCCGACTATGCCGACGAAGCCGTTGCCGTGCTCGATGCCCTCGGCGAAGGGCAACCCGTTGACATCTGGGGGAACCACACCGGCGCGCTGATCGGCATGGAGTTGGCCATCCGGCACCCGAGGCGCGTGCGTCGACTGGTGATGGACGGGATCACCATCTTCGATGCCGCGGAAACAGCCGACATCTTGGCGCAGTACCTCCCGCCGTTCGAACTCGACGAGTACGGATCGCATCTTCTCCGAGCCTGGGGGATGCGCCACGACATGGCCCTGTTCTGGCCCTGGTACCGGACCAATGCAGACGGTGCGCGTCAGATGGGCGCGGTCCCGACCGACGTGCTGCACGCCAACACGATGGAGTTGCTGCGCAGTGGCCCATCGTTTCGAGTCGCCTACGACTCGGCGTTTCGCTATCCAACGGCGGACCGCCTGCCTTTGGTCACGGTACCGACGCTCCTAACGGTCAATCCGATCGATCCCTTGGCGGGAGCGGCCGACGCTGCGAGTCGTGCTCTTCCGTCGATAAAACTCGCGGCAATCGGCGGCTACGGACCGAACGACCTCGATGCGTCGGTCCGTGTGATCACTGGCTTCCTGGATTCGTAGAGGTCAGCGCAACTCGTCGGCTGACCACCAGCCGACCCTCGGCTCCACCTCTGGGGCAAGACCGTAGGCGCGCAGACGTTCTTGATCGCGAACGTCGTGGAGATCAATGGCGTCGAAGTACGCACTGCGGCCAGCGGAGTGCAACGCCATCCATGGTTCCGATCGACGCTCCGGAAGTTGCGGCGTGAGGAGGACGACAGGGGTCCCAGCGGTTCGGTCACGAAGTGCATGGAGTCGACCGAGCGCATCCCACACGACGGTGGGAGTGAGGAGGCCCGGGCGGTGGGTGGTGTTGGCCCCGACGGTCTTGAAGAACCACGTTCGCCCAAGAGGGTCGCCCGCTTCGATGTCAATCGATACGCCAGTTCGAGCGACGCGTCGATCGCGGGCCGTGACGGTGAAGCCGCTGGCGTTCAGAAAAACTTCGGCGAGCGAGCGCGTGCCGGGTTCCAAGACCCGGTCAGTCGGCCGAGTGGGTCTCCCTTCGTTCTCGACGCGCGCCCGGGCAATGGCCACGTACTCCGGGTCGAGGTCGTAGCCGACGTAGCGCCTCGCCAATCGGGACGCGGCAACGACAGTGGAGCCGCTCCCGAGGAATGGGTCGAGCACCAAGTCGTTCTCATAGGTGTACATACGAATGAGGCGATCGGCCAACTCGATCGGAAACGGCGCCGGATGACCGACCCTCTTGGCACTCTCCGTCGGCATGTCCCACAGATCAAGGGTCAAGGAGAGGAAGTCGTCGGTGCTCAGAGATGCCGCATTCGGGAACCCTGCTTTGGCCCGCCGATGGTGGTCTAGGGCCCGATCAAATCGGCCTTTGGAGGCGACGATGATCCGCTCCGTGACGTCTCGAAAGACCGGATTGGCGGGACTGCGGTAGGAACCCCAGGCACACGAGCCGGTCGCCCCGGCCGCCTTGCGCCAAATGATTTCGCCCCGCAGAAGAAGGCCGAGGTCGTCTTGAAGAATGTGAATGACGTCCGACGAGAGGCTCCGATACGGCTTGCGCCCGAGGTTCGCCACGTTGACCGCGATTCGTCCGCCGGGCTCGAGGGTGCGGACGCACTCAGCAAACACATCTCGCAACATCGTGAGGTACTCGACATAGGACGACGGCACCTCTTCGCGCGTCAGTTCCTCCTCGTACTGCTTTCCCGCGAAGTACGGCGGCGACGTGACGACGAGGGCTACCGTCCCATCGGCGATCGTCGACATCGATCGCGCGTCGCCGCAGACCAGCGGTTGATCGACCACCGCCGGTGGGAGCACCGTCGCATCGTCGGAGAGCGTCGGCGGTACGAAGCGCGCGTAGAAACTCGAGGCGTCGTGCGTCTCTCGCTTTCCTACCCCGAAGTTCGATGTTGACGTGGCCACTGCCCCAGAGACCGTAGTTGGGGGGCGCGCGGGGCGCGAGTCAAGCGCTGTGGCGTGTGTCGCGTCAGGTGGCGGCGAGTTCGGCGGCCAGCGCGGCGTAACGCGGTTTGATGACCTGCTCGATGAGGTGCAGGCGCCCGTCGAAGGGCCAGAAAGCACTCTTCATGCCGTTGACGGTGAACCACTTCATGTCGTCAAGCCCGTAGTCAAACGTCTCGCAGAGGGTGGCGAACTCTGAACTCATCGAGCAGCCGCTCATGAGCCGGTTGTCGGTGTTCACGGTGACCCGGAACC
>JAYSTV010000166.1:0-3909 GCA_043719425.1 Acidimicrobiia bacterium
TGTTGCACTGCACGTGATAGTCGGGTGGGAACGGGTAGAAGTCGAAGGCCATCTGATCCCGGTGCAACTTCTGCGCGGTCTCACCCGGTTCAATCGAGATCAGCTGCGTGAGATGCAACTGCACCGCGGTCACGTGAGAAAGAAAGGCCCGCACAGCACCGAGCACAACGGGGTTCATCACCAGTTCGCGAGCGGCTGATGAACGGGCGATCAACGCGCCTGTGCGGCGCGTGTGGCGACCGTCGTAGACGTCCCGGCCGTGAGCAGACGCGACCACAAACGGTTCCATCTCACGGTCAAGACGATCGAGCAGGTCAGCATCGACCACGTCGTCAACGATGGCGTACCCGTGTCGGTGAATATGCGTGGCGATGTCGGCGGCAGGCGCGCTCGGCGAAAGATGATGGAGGCCCACGGTTCTGATACTAGCTCCGATGGTCCGGTCGGGCCGCTCGTGTTGGTATGAGAATCTGGTGGGGTGCCGGTCCGGGCTGACGTCGTGTTTCTATGGCGCTTGGAGCCCGTTACTAGCTTGACGCGTGGGATCTCGGGAGCTCCGTTGTGTTGCTTCGAGCACGTACCTCAGTTTCTTCATGACGAGGTCCCCATCCGGACTGGCGCATCCCGCCGAACTGATGGAGGTCGAAGATGATTTTGTTGGAAGAACGGTGCGCGTTCTTGGACGTGCACCGAGACATGGTCATGGCATGCGCTCGTTATCCCGACGACACCGGTGCCCGAGTTGAGGAGATCAAACAATTCGTGACGACCTCGAAAGGCCTGCTCGAACTGGCCGGCTGGCTGGTCGAGCGCGGCGTCGAGTTGGTCGGGATGGAAGCGACCGGAATCTATTGGAAACCCGTGGTGTGGATCCTGGAAACCTCGATCGAGCGGGTATGGGTGATCAACGCCCGGCATATGCGGAACGTTCCTGGCCGCAAAACTGATGTCGCTGATAGCCAGTGGGGCTGCCAACTGTTGGAACACGGGTTGGTGCGCCCATCGTTCATCCCTGATCGCGAAACCCGTGAGGAACGAGACCTCACCCGCTACCGGCGGGTCGTCGTCGAGGACCGCGGACGCGAGTCGCAACGGTTGCATAAAGTGTTGGAAGACGCCGGGATCAAACTGGCGTCGTTCACGTCGAAAGTGTTGACGAAGTCCGGACGCGAAATGATCGACGCGCTCATCTTGGGTCAACGCGACCCCGCCATCCTCGCCGAGATGGCGAAAGGTCGGATGCGGTCGAAGATCCCGGAGTTGACCGACGCGTTGGACGGCCGGTTCAACGCGCATCACGCCATGTTGTGCTCCATCATGTTGGAACGCATCGATCAGGCCGACCGGATCATTGGTGAGCTCTCCGAACGTGTCGTGGAGTTACAGGCCCCTCATGAGGCGGCGGTGCAGTTACTGATCGGGATCCCCGGCGTGTCTTATCGGACCGCGCAAGTGATCCTGGCCGAGATCGGCACCGACATGTCCCGCTTCCCAACCGCCGGGCATCTCGCGTCGTGGGCTGGCATGTGCCCCGGCAACAACGAGTCCGCCGGGAAACACAAGAGCGGTAGGACACGACACGGATCGAAATGGCTCCGCATCGCGTTGATCGAAGCCGCCCACGCCGCCGCCAGATCCAAGGACACCTACCTCGCGTCTCAATACCACCGGATACGCGGACGGCGAGGCCCAGCCAAAGCTGCTGTCGCGGTCGGACACAGCATTCTGGTGATCTCCTGGAACCTGCTATCGACAGGCGAGACCTACAACGACCTCGGTGGTGACTACTTCGATAAACGACGTACCTCCACCGCACATCAACGCCGACTCATCACCCAACTCGAAGCCATGGGCCTCGACGTCACCGTCACACCAAAAGCCGCCTAACCCAAACCGGACCGACCCAACGACGCCGGCCCACCAGCCGGTGGACTTCTCGCGCCTACCCGCAGCACATACGAGACGATTCACACCTCAGAAAGGGTGGATGACCCGTCTCGTTATCCACGCCGATGATGTCGGTATGTGCCACGGTGCCAATCGAGCATTTGTCGAACTGTCGCACGCTGGCACGATCACAAGCGGGTCCGTGATGGTGCCGTGTCCGTGGTTTCCCGAACTGGCCGAACGGGCAGCAGCGGACGCCAGCCTCGACGTCGGTGTTCACCTGACGTTGAACGCCGAGAAGGCTCACTACCGATGGCGACCCGTCAGCAACGCGACGGCGGCGTCGGGTCTGGTGGATGACGACGGCTATCTATGGCACCGCGTTGCGCAGGTCCGAAAGGCGGCGCACCCGGACGCGGTAGAGGAGGAATGGCGAGCTCAGATCGACCGGGCGCTTCGGGCCGGTGTCGATGTGACGCACCTCGATACCCACATGGGCTCTGCGCTCGCGCCGGAATGGTGCGACCGGTATGTCGCCCTTGGTGTCGAATACCGGCTGCCGATTTTGATCACGTCAACCCTTGGTGCGTACGCGCCCAACAACCACTTGGCCGGGGTTTCGGAGGAGAACTTCTCGCCCTTCGTGCAGCAGGCCCAAGCGATCGGGCTGCCGGTGTTCGACATGGTGCTGGAGACAGACTTCCGTCGCCCACGGGGCCATCCAGTCGACTATCGAGCTCTCCTTGGCACGGCCTCGGGGGACTTGGCGTTTTGCGCATTTCATCCGAATGCCCCTGGCGAAATCGAAGTCATCGAACCAGACTCGTGCCACGTACGCACCGACGAATACGAACTCTTCGGCAGTAGCGACTGGTACGCGTGGCTGCAGGAGCAAGCCTTTGAGCTGTGCGACATGCGCTCATTGCGCGACGCCTACCGTTCGGATATGGCGGCATGACTCTGCGAGTAGACCGGAGTGGATGTTGTCCTGGTCGGAGGCTCGGTTACGTGAGCGATTCCAAACTGGAGTCCCTCTAAAGTAACGACCTTGCGTCCCACCGGTTTCGGCTCTACCGTTTCCGGTAGAGACCCGGTGACTGGAGGACGTTGTGGAACGGTTTGATGTGGTGGTGCTTGGCACCGGGGCCGCTGGACTGACGGCGGCCATTGCGGCGCACGAGAGCGGCGCATCGGTCGCCGTTTTCGAGAAGGCCGATCTGGTGGGTGGCACGACTGCGTGGTCGGGAGGGCAGGTGTGGATCCCAAACAATCCGCACATGGCTGAGGTTGGTGTGGCCGACAGTCGCGACAAGTCGATCGAATACATCATGTCGCTGTCGCGCGACATGCTCGAGCAGCCGCTGGTCGAGGCATACGTCGACGCCGGCCCCGAGATGGTGGAACTCCTCGAAGCCAAGACACCGGTGCAGTTCTACGCCGTCGCCGGCATGCCCGACTATCACCCTGAATTTCCCGGCGGCAGCCCGGGCGGTGGCCGCACGCTCGAGTGCCCGATCTTTCCGTTCGATGAGTTGGGCGACTGGGCATCGCGCGTGACGCCATCGCCCTACTTCCACGACCCCCGCATCACCATGAGCGAGACCTCACTCGGCAAAGCCGTGCCCGAGCCGCCGTCGGAGCAAGAGTTAGCCCGACGAAGCATCCGCAACGAGCGCGGCAGCGGACAGGCCTTGGCTGGACGGTTGTTGAGAGCATGTCTCGACCGAGGAATCGAGCCACGCACCTCATGCGCAGGGCAGTCATTGGTCATCGAGGAGGGCGCTGTCGTCGGCATCATCGTCGACACACCCGACGGTCCGTTGGAAGTGCGGGCCACCAAGGGCGTCATCCTGGCATCGGGTGGATTCGAGTGGAACGAGCAGCTGCGACGCGCATTTCTGCGGGGCCCCATGTCGCATCCGGTGTCGATCGAGACCAACACCGGTGATGGCCTGCTGATGGCCATGAAGGCTGGCGCAATGCTGTCGAACATGCGCGAGGCCTGGTGGATTCCCGTCGGCG
>JAYSTV010000167.1:0-9512 GCA_043719425.1 Acidimicrobiia bacterium
TGAAGCTCAACGGGCTGCTGGCGTCACCGTCGTTCGCGGCGTGGGCCAAGGGCGCGCCGCTCGATATCGACTCGCTCCTCCACACCGCCGACGGTCGCCCGAAAGCCTCGATCATTTCCATCGCCCACCTCTCCGACGAAGAGCGGCAGTTTGCCCTTACGACCGTGCTTGGCCGCCTGGTGTCGTGGATGCGCAAGCAGTCGGGCACCTCCAATCTCCGAGTACTGCTCTACATCGACGAAGTCTTCGGCCTCGTTCCCCCGACCGCCGCACCGCCGACCAAGAAGCCAATCCTCACGTTGCTCAAGCAAGCACGCGCCTTTGGTGTTGGCGTGGTGCTCGCCACGCAGAACCCGGTCGACGTTGACTACAAGGCGCTCTCCAACGCCGCCACGTGGATGATCGGTAGGCTTCAGACGGAACGCGACCGGGATCGTCTTCTCGACGGGATGCGTTCGGCCGCCGGTGGCGTCGACATCGAAGCGATTGCGGCGACCATAAGTGGACTGGCGAAACGGGAGTTCGTCCTCCACCGGTCCGGCCAACCGAAACCATCGGTGTTCACCACGCGTTGGACCATGGCGTATCTCCGCGGGCCGCTCACCGGCGCCCAACTGAAAGTCTTGACGAAGGATGCGCCGGAGCGATCACTGCATGCTGCCGTCCCCGTCGAAGCGGCGTCCGGCAAGGCTGCTTCAAGCGAGGCGTCGGCCACCGAAACGGCTCCCCTTTCCGAGAGCGATGTCCCGCTGGCTCCAACCGTCGCGAAAGATACGTCTACATACTTTCTCTCGCCCGACGCCCCGTGGGCCGCGACGGTCAACGCGAAGCCCGGCGGCACCTCGCTTGAAGCGGCGCTTGTCGCCCGATGCGTGCTCACGTTCGACGACGCCAAACTCGGCCTGCATGAGACCGAGGAGTGGGAGGCGATCTTCCATCCCGTGGCGCAACTCTTCGACCCCACCTCTGCCGTGTCCGTCGACTACGACGATCGCGATCTCCTCCCCAACGCTCCCGCGGCGGCGCGCTTCGCCTTACCCGATGCGCCCCTCGACAATCCGGCCTGGTTTCGCGCCGTCACCAAACTGCTCACGGATCATCTTGTCGCTACCCACACCCTGCCGTTGCGACGCAACGAAGCACTGAAGCTGTGGGCTCGAGTGGGCGAATCGGCGGAGGACTTCGCGTCCCGCTGTGACGTTGCTGCGCAAGCAAAGGCCGACGACGAAGCGGCCAAGATCCGCAGCACACTCACGGTCCGAATCGAGAAACTGAACTCGTCGATCGATCTGGCCCAGCGCAAGGTCGAGGAGACCAAGAGTGCGGCCAAGTCCTCTCGAACCCACGAGCTGATCGCCGGCGCTGGTGATCTCCTGGGCGCCTTCCTCGGCGGTCGACGCAATGTTCGTTCGATCACTCGCTCGGTCGGGAGCGCGGTTGCTCGAGCCGGTCAGAGTTCGGGCAAGGCAGAACGCCTCGAAACCGCTCAGGCGATGGCGGCGTCGAAGCTCGATGAACTCCACGTGCTCGAGACCGACCTGCACGATCAGCTTTTCGCCATCGATGCGAAATGGGACGAGGTGGGCCGCCAAGTCACCGAGGTCCCGATCGCCCTAGAGCGCACCGACGTGAGCGTTCGGCAGCTCTCCGTCCTGTGGCTCCCAGTAGCCTGATCACCAACCTCCGAAGACGAAAGTACGCCCATGGACGCGCCCGCCAGCAACTTCGTACCCGACCCCGAAGAGCGGGCGGCCATGCGTTCATCGCGTCCGGCCGGCCACGGCACAGTTCGGGCCTATGACTGGATCGCCCATCACGCCGCCAACCGTCCGACCAAGGAAGCAGTGCGCGACCTCGGCACTGCTCGGACCTTCGCCTATGCCCAGCTCGATCGACGGATCAACGCGCTGGCGGCCTACTTTCGTTCGCTCGGCATCGGTCGTGGCGACCGCGTGGCAGTGCTGGCCCACAACGGCGTGGAGTTCTTCGATGTCCAATTCGCATGCGCGCGTACCGGTGCGATTGCGGTGCTCCTCAATTGGCGCCTAACCGTCACTGAGCTTGACTACATCCTCACCGACAGCTCGCCCAAGTTGCTCGTGCACGACTCGACATTCGTCGAGGCCGCCGACGAACTACAGCGTCGGTGCGGGGTTGCCACGCTGCTGTCCATTGATTCAGGTGGCGGCGCCAATCCCTACGAGGCCGTCATCGGCGAGTTCGACGGACACAACGGCGGCGTCGAAGAACTCACCCATGACGACGTGATCACGATCATGTACACGTCGGGCACGACCGGCCACCCGAAGGGGGCGATGATCACCCACGGAATGAACTTCTGGAACTGCGTGAATCTCGGCATCCCGGGCGGCATCGGCCTGGACACCGTGCACCTCAACGTGCTCCCGCTCTTCCATACCGGCGGCCTGAACTGCTACTGCAACCCGGTCCTTCATGCCGGCGGCACCGTCGTCATTCTCAAAACGTTCGACCCGGGCGAGGCGCTCCGGACGATTGGTGATCCGACGCAGGGCATCACCCATTTCTTCGCCGTGCCAGCGCCCTATCAGTTCATGATGCTGCATCCCGACTTCGAGTCGACTGATCTGACCCGACTCCGGGTCGCCGGGGTTGGCGGAGCTCCATGCGCGCTTACGATCATAGAGGCGTGGGCCGGGCGAGGCGTGAACATGGTGCAGGGATTCGGGATGACCGAGACGAGTCCGGCGGCGATCTTCCTCGACCCGGGCGACGCCCTTCGCAAGATCGGGTCGACCGGCAAAGCGCTGCTGCACACCGAACTACGCATCGTCAAAGACGACGGCGGCGACTGCGGACCGAACGAAATCGGTGAGCTCTGGGTGGCCGGTCCAAACATCACGCCGGGATACTGGAACCGGCCCGAGGCCACCGCGGCGGCGTTCGAGGGGCGATGGCTCAAGACCGGCGATGCCGCAAAGGCCGACGACGAAGGCTTCGTCTACATCGTCGATCGGTGGAAGGACATGTACATCTCCGGCGGCGAGAACGTCTATCCGGCCGAGATCGAGAACGTGCTCTACCAACTGCCTCAAGTCGCCGAAGCGGCCATCATCGGGGTTCCGAGTGAAAAGTGGGGCGAGGTCGGTCTCGCCGTACTGGCCCTTAAGCCGGGGATGACGATCGATCGCGCCACCGTGGTCGAGCACTGCGTTCCGCGTCTTGCCAAGTTCAAGGTCCCGAACGACATCGCCATCGTCGATGCGCTCCCCCGCAACGCCACCGGAAAGGTCCTCAAGCGCGAGTTGCGCACCCAGTTCCTCGGTGCCGACGCCCCCAAAATCTCGTAGGCGCAGGGCTGGTTAGAGCAGCGCGCGAACGAGGTCGCAGATCTCTTGGGTCGCGCCCTCGCCAGGATTCGGATACGCCATCTTGTTGATGGTCACCGCCACGCCGAGGCCCAAGTGCGGATCAGCAAAGCCAACCGATCCACCAGCTCCGCCATGGCCGAACGATCGCTCGTTTGGACCGGACAGTCCTGGCACCAGCGTCGCGTTCAGGTCCAGGCCAAGACCGCCGAGCACGAAACCGGCGCTGCGACGAATGTTGCGACCGAGGACCCGATCGACCGCTTCAATCTGCAGCATTGACATCCGGTCGACGGCCGCCTGCGAGATCAAGTCCACACCGTCGATCGTGCCGCCATTGGCCAACGCTCCGTACATGCGGGCGAGGCCGCGGGCGCTGAAGTGACCATTGGCGCCGGGCATGCAGGCCATACGAGCGCTTAGTGAATTGAAGTACTGCCACAGTGACTTCGGCATCGCAGCGTAGAACGGACTGTCTTCGGGGATGGGAAGACCGTGACCCGCCGGCACCAGCTCAAGGGTTGTCAGTCGTTCGGTGACTTTGGGCGAATCGGGAATGGCGATCATGAACTCGTCTGCTACCCCGAGCGGCTCGGCGATCTGATCCCGCCAGAGGTCGACGAACGGCCGGCCGGTCGCTCCTTCGACAATGCCGCCGACCAGCCAGCCGAAGGTGAACGCGTGATAGGCGCTCACCGAACCGGGTGTCCAGGCTGGAGTGCCTTCGGCGATCCATGCGAGACCACCTTCCCAGTCGGTGAGGTGGTCCAGCTCGAGGTTGGGGGCCAGGGCATGTAACCCCGCCTGATGGCTCATCGCCTGAGCGACAGTGATCGTGCCCTTGCCGTTGCTCGCGAACTCTGGCCAGTAGGCCGCCACCGGAGCGTCGAAGTCGATCACCCCCTGATCGACGAGCTGGTGCACGAGGAGCGACGACGGGCCCTTCGTCGACGAGAAGCTCAGAAAGAGCGAGTCGTTGGCCACGGGACGATCGTCCGTCGGACCCATGGTTCCGGCCACCACGTCGATGATCTTGGCGCCGTGCAGGTAGGCCGCGACCTGCACACCAATTTGTTGTCCGGCGTCAACCTGAGCGTCGACAAGGGCCTGCATTCGATCGTTGCGTTCCATGTGTTCCCAGTCTTGTCCGTCCCACGTATCCAGCGCCTTCAGCCTCTCGCCCTCGCCAACACCGTCTCGACTGAACTGATTTCGAACGGGCTTCCGAGCGCCAGGATCACGTGTTGAATCCCGGCGGCGGCGAGCGCGTCGAGGTCGATGTCGGGCGATACGTTTTGCAGGGTCGTCCGTTCGATTTTGCTTGGATCGGTGCCTTCAACGGCGCACCATTCATCGATAATCGCATTCTTCTCGGTGAGTTCTTCGACCGATCCGAAACCGTTCCACATCTGGGCATGACGGGCCACAAGTCGAAGGGTGACCTTCTCGCCGCCACCGCCGATCAGGATCGGTAGGGGTCCGAGCGGCGCCGGGTTGAGCTTGGCGAGGCGCTCCTTGATGAGTGGCAGTGCGTCGCCGAGAGCCTTCAGTCGGCCCGGCGCGCTGCCGAACTCGTAGCCGTACTCGGTGTAGTCACGCTCGAACCATCCCGAGCCGATGCCGAGGACGAAACGTCCGCCAGAAATGTGGTCAATGGTGCGAGCCATGTCGGCCAGAAGCTGCGGGTTCCGATAGGAGTTGCACGTGACCATGGCGCCGATTTGGGCAACGTTCTTGGTGGTCGCGGCCATGGCGGCCAGGATCGAATACCCCTCGAAATGTGAGGCTCCGGGGTCACCGTAGAGCGGGTAAAAGTGATCCCACGTCCAGAGCGAGTCAACGCCCATGGCATCGACGGCTTCCCACGTGTGCCGGAGGTCGGCCATCGATGTGGCCTGCGGATGAAGCTGAACGCCGATCTTCACGGTGACTTCCAGTCTGAGGGGGAGATAGTTCGTTGAGTCGCTCCCGGAGCGACCGAACGAACGAAGAGGTGGTGCTACGCGCGCTTAGTGGCGGTGGGGCATGCAGTGTTCGTCGTACTCCGCGATCACGATGTCCTTCGGGTCGATCGAGCAGGCCGGGCAGTTCGGGTCGCGACGGATCTTCAACGTGCGGAAGCTCTGCTCCAGTGCATCGTAGGTGAGTAGACGGCCGGACAGCGAGTCGCCAAGACCCAGCAGCTGCTTGATTGCTTCCATTGCCTGCAACGAGCCGATGATGCCGGGGAGTACACCGAGCACCCCGGCCTCGGCGCACGACGGAGCCATTTCCGCCGGGGGTGGCTCGGGCAGCATGCATCGATAGCACGGGCCGTCGTGGGGCTTGAAGATGGTGACCTGTCCATCGAAGCGGAACAGCGCCCCGAACACGACCGGAATGCCAAGCTTGAGCGACATGTCATTGACGAGATAGCGCGTGGGAAAGTTGTCGGTCCCATCAACGATCAAATCATAGCCCGTCATGATCGATTCGATGTTGTCGGCGCCGAGCCGAGTGTCGTAGGTGACCACATTCAGATCCGGGTTCATCAGCGTGAGCGTCTTCTTGGCCGAATCGACCTTGCGATCACCGATGCGATCGAGGTTGTGCAGGATTTGGCGTTGCAGGTTCGAGGCGTCGACCTCGTCCATGTCCAAGATGCCGAGCGTGCCCACGCCGGCGGCGGCGAGGTACAACGCGGCCGGCGATCCAAGTCCGCCGGCGCCAATCATGAGCACCTTCTTCTCGAAGAGCGCGAGTTGTCCCTTTTCCCCCACCTCGGGCAGCAGGAGATGGCGCTGATAGCGGTTGCGCTGTTCGGGGGTGAGCGACGCCGGCTTCTTCCACGGCTTGCCCTCGTCCTTCCAACGGCCGAAGCCGCCCGCCATGGAGACCACGTTGGAGTAGCCCAGTTCGCCGAGCGTCTGGGTAGCGAACGCTGACCGGACGCCGCCGGCGCAATAGACCACGATTGGGGCGTCGTGATTGGCGATCCGTGCCTCGACCTGCGCTTCGAGATGACCGCGCGGAATGTGGACGACGCCAGTCAGCGCGCCCTGCTCGTATTCGTCGGGCTCGCGCACGTCGAGCACCACCGTGGCCGCGTCGCCGGTGATGCGGGCCAGCGCATCGTCGGTCGACACCTCGGTGATCTGGGACTTCGCGGACGACAGGAGTTCACGGAAAGAAGCCATGAGACGAATCTACTCGCAAACCCGACTGATTTAGTCGGGTATCCGTCACAGAACCACACGACAACGAAAGCGACGCAACCACCGAAGCTTTAGTCGGGTATCCGTCACACCGAACCGACCGCAACGAGCGCCGGCAGGAGGCCGCCGATCGGGCCCCGGAGGAGCACCGTCGCCAGCCGGTCCATTTCCGTAGGCTCGGCGTTCACAATGACAATCGGCGCGCCCGAGCGATAGGCGGCCGGGACCATCTGGTTGACGGGCCCGACGGAGAGCGTGGACCCGATGCACAACAACAGGTCACCCAGTGCTGCGGCCTCGAGCGCCCGGGCGATATCGGCTTCGACCAACGACTGCCCGAAGCTGATGGTCGCCGACTTGACCACACCACCACAATCCAGACAATGCGGATCCCGCTCCCCCGCGCGCACACGGTCGAGGAAGACGGTCATCGGCCACTCGCGCTGGCACTCCCAGCACCGCGCCCGCCGCATGGTGCCGTGAACCTCGACGACGCGCGCAGGCGACGAGCCAGCCTGCTGATGCAACTCGTCGATGTTCTGCGTGACGAGCGTGTGCAGACGACCTGAGTGTTCCAAGGCGACGAGCGCCCGATGTCCGCTGTTGGGGACCGCGTGCCACCCGGGGTTCGCGAGGCGGCTCTGCCACGACAGCTCACGAACTTCGGGATCGTTGAGGTAGTGCTGCAGCGACGACATCTTTTCGGCCTTCGGGTTCTTCGTCCACACGCCCTGCGGACCACGGAAATCGGGAATGCCCGAGTCGGTCGAAATTCCCGCACCGGTGAGCACGACCACGCGCCGCGCCGCCGCGATCAGGCCATGTGCTCGCGCCAACGCACCACTCCCAACTTCTTCACGGTCGTCCGCTTCCTCAAGGTGCTCGTGCATGCGACGGTGCTCTTCCTTCCTCGCGAGAACACCACGATCCTTCCCGATTCGGAGCCCAATCATGAACACCACCCTGACCTCCGCCCAATCAATCTCGAGTCCTCGAGTTGTCCTTCGCGTCGAACCGTGGATCGACGACATCACCGCAGAACTTGGCCATGACCTCCGCTCGCCCTACGTCGAACGGTTCTGGCTCTCCATACTCGGCCCGTCGGCGCTGTGGCTGGCCAGATCCTTGGCCTACGGACTCGACGGGTCGACCGCCTTCAACCTCGATCTTCTCGAGGTCGCCCGTGGCCTCGGCCTGGGAGACCGGACCGGTCGCCACGCCCCCGTGCAGCGAGCCGTTGAGCGGCTCTGTCATTTCGACCTCGCCTACCTCCGTGGTGGCGTCACGCTGGTCGCCCGTCAGCATGTTGCCTGGCTCGATGAGCATCGTCTGCATCGACTGTCCGATTCTCTGCGCGCTGAGCATCGACTGTGGGAGGATGCCGACGCAGCCCATTCACCGGAGCAAACGCGCCGTCGACGCGCAGCCGTGGGTGCCTACGCCTGTGCGCGAAATCGCGGGACCGTCGACGATATTCTACGTGCACTTACGATCAATGGAACTGAACGAGCCGAAGCAATCGAGCTGGCTCGGTGGGCGATCGAGCAGGTCCGCCACCGGGTAACGGTCACCGAGGAACACGGGGTACAAACAATCAAGCGTTCGGCGTGAAACGGGAGGACCGCGGGGCGATCTTCAACGAGTCGCTCGAGGTCATTCGACGGCTGTGGCGCGAAGACGAGGTGACCCACCACGGCCGGTTCTTCAGCTACGACAACCTACGGATCGGACCCACCCTCCCCCGCCCACCCGAAGTCTGGCTCGGCGGCATTGCTCCCAGCGAGCTACGCCGAGTCGGGCGCCTCGACGCCGGATACACCAAGTTTGTCCTCCTCCCTGCCACCGACCTGGCCAGCCAGCCCCGCGGAATCACTGAGGAACTCGAACGCATCGCCGCCGACGCCGTCACCCTCGAACACGACTGAGGCTTCGAGTCGCCTGCGCGGTGAAGGTTGGGGGCCCGGACAAGCTCAGCGCGTGGGCGCCTCGAAGGTGGCGATGAGTTCGATAAGCGTGCGCACCATCACGCCGGTACCGCCGCGGGTAATGATGCCGTCGTCGCCGTTGGTGAAGGCCGGACCGGCGATGTCGAGGTGGAGCCACGGGGTTGTGCCGACGAACTCTTGGAGGAACAGACCGGCCACCGAGCTACCGGCCTGGCCCGGGTTACCGATGTTCTTCAAATCGGCGATCGGTGACTCGAGCTGCTTGCGGTACCGGGTCGGCAAAGGCAGCTGCCATGTGTCCTCTCCGGTGACCGCCGAGACTTCGCGGAACCGGTCGATGAAGCCCTGATGGTTTCCCATGACCGCAGTGATCTCGGTGCCTAGGGCGACAACTGCGGCGCCGGTCAGCGTGGCGAGGTCGATGACGGCATCGGCTCCGTCTTCGACCGCCAGTGAGAGGCCATCCATCAATACCAGCCTGCCTTCGGCGTCGGTGTTGTAGATCTCGACCGTTTTGCCGTTGCGGGCAGTGAGCACGTCGAGGAGCTTGAACGCAGCCGGTCCCGGCATGTTCTCACTGAGACAGCAGTAGCCCACCACACGCACCGGCGCGTCGAGCTGGGCCAGGACGGACATCACGCCGAGGACCGCGCCCGCACCGCTCATGTCGCACTTCATCGTCAGCATGCCGTCGCTCGTCTTCATCGACATACCGCCGGAATCGAAGGTGATGCCTTTGCCGACGAGGGCGAGGGTTGGCGTGCGCTTCGTCGCACCCTTCGGCGAATACGTGAGCTTCACGAGCCGGGGCGGTTCCGTGCTCCCGAGTGACACGCCGCGGATACCGCCGAGTCGCTCGCGCTCGATGTCGTGTTCGTCCCACACGCGAATAGCGAGTCCATTGGCGGCCGCCACTTCGATCGCGAGATCGGCAAAGTGAGCCGGCGTGAGGGTCATCGCCGGCTCGTTCACGAGGTCTCGGTTCAACGCCACTGCGCCGGCCACGACTACGCCCCGAGAAATGC
>JAYSTV010000168.1:0-3901 GCA_043719425.1 Acidimicrobiia bacterium
CCGAGGCGCCCTGCCGATGCTGCGAGTGCAACCTTCGTGCCAACACCGTCGGACGAGGCCACGAGCACCGGATGGTTCATGGCCTTGAGCGACGACACGTCGAACACTCCACCGAACGCGCCCACGCCGGCCAGCACGGCAGACCCGTGAGTAGCCGAGACCGCAGCCTTGAGAAGATCGACGGCACGATTGCCTTCGTCGATATTCACGCCCGATGCGGCGTAGCCACCGGTCGTGCGAGCAATGGCGCGCCACCCAATGTCGCGACGCAAACGCCGACCTTGGAACGTGATCCGGTCGACGGCCGCGTAGGCCGCCGCCCGCGCTTCGTGAATGGTCGCGCCTATCCCCGTGGCCGCCGCAACGCGACCGCCGGTGGCGAGCATGGAGCCGTCGTCGGCGCGACCCACACCAGCCCAGAACACAAGATCGCCGGAACTCGGAAGGTGCGTGACCGGACCAACCGTGGTGGCCGGTGACGGGTACTCGGCTCCGGCGACAACGACGGTGCAGGCCACGTCGTCACGCCAAGCGACGGTCGACGGATCAAGCTCTCCCAACGCGCATGCCTGGGCGATGTCAATCACGTCACCGTCGAGCAACGGCAGGATCGCCTGCGCCTCCGGATCGCCAAAGCGGCAGTTGAATTCCAGCAGGCGAGGTCCGTCGGCAGTGAGCATGAGCCCGGCGTAGAGGACCCCGCGATACGGGTGCCCGTCGACCGCGCATCCGTCGACCGCTCGTTGCAGCACCGAGCGGGTGAGCTCATGAACGAGCGCCGGCGGACACGCAGGTGCGGGCGCGTAAGCACCCATGCCACCGGTGTTCGGCCCGCGGTCACCTTCATACGCACGCTTATGATCTTGGGCCGGGGGCATCGCCACGGCGCGCACGCCATCACAAAATGCGAGCAATGACACTTCTTCACCGACCAATCGTTCCTCCACGAGGACCCGGGACCCAGCCGCGCCAAAGGCCCCGTCGGTCAACGCGGCGCGCACCGCATCGATGCTTTCGTCGATGGTGTCGGCGACCACCACACCCTTGCCGGAGGCCAACCCGTCGGCCTTGACGACCATCGGCGCGCCACCGTCTTTTATGTAGGCGATCGCCTCGTCGAGTTCGACGGCCAAGAAGCTGCGGCTGCGCGGCGTTGGGATCCCGTGGCGCTCACAGAACGCCCGCGAGGCCGTCTTCGACCACTCCAGCTCACCGGCCGCACGGGAGGGGCCGAACACGGCGATGCCGGCGGCCGTCAACGCATCGGCGACTCCGGCTTCGACGGCGGCGTCGGGTCCGACAATCACCAGGTTGGAGCCGAGTCGCTGCGCCAGCGAAACAACCGCGGCCGGATCGGTGACGTCGACCGGTTCACACCGCTCACCCATCCCGTCATTGCCCGGGGCAATCACCAGCTCTCCACAGCGAGGCGATCGGCGGGCCGCCCACGCCAATGCATGCTCACGACCACCCGCTCCCAACACCAACACATTCACCCGCGCCTGATCACTCATCGGAGCACCCCTTCGAAGCTCCGCTTCGATCCGATCGATACGGCCACGGGAAGCGGGTACTCGCCGGTGAAACACGCGTTGCAGTAGCCGTCGGTCCGTCCAATGGCCTTCATCATGGAACCGAGCGACAGGAACGCCAGGGAATCGGCACCAATGACCTGGCGCAGTTCGTCGACCGCCAAACGATGCGAGATGAGCTCTTCGTATGTCCCCATATCAAGTCCCATGTGGCACGGGTGGGTGATTGGTGGGCACGTGACGCGCACGTGGACCTCGGTGGCGCCTCCCTCGCGGAGCATCTTCACCAGCGGTCCTGCGGTGGTGCCCCGAATGATGGAGTCATCGATCATGATCACGCGGCGGCCCACCAAGTTTTCCCGAAGCACGTTGAACTTCATCGCCACGCCGTGCTCACGCATGGCCTGGGTCGGCTCGATAAACGTGCGGCCGATGTAGCGGTTCTTGATGAACCCGTCGTTAAAGGCAATTCCGGACCGCTGCGCGTAGCCGATGGCCGCCGGGACCCCGGAGTCGGGAACCGGGACAACCACGTCGGCATCGACGGGTGATTCTTGGGCCAACAACTCACCGAGGCGCTGACGGACGTGATGGATGCTGGTGCCATCCCACACACTGTCCGGGCGTGAGAAGTAGACGTGCTCAAACGTGCACCGGGCGAGCGTGGGCGAACCGAACAACGTGGATCTCCCGACCATCTCGTCGCCGGTCATGGTGACGATCTCGCCCGGCTCGACCTCCCGCATCTCGGTGCAACCGAGCGTGGCCAACGCGCTGGTCTCCGAGGCGGCCGACCAACCACCGTTCGGCAAGCGGCCGATCGACAGCGGACGAAATCCCCAGGGGTCGCGTACCGCAATGATCCGATCGGACACCAAAATCACCAGCGAGTAAGCGCCTTTCCAGGCGGGCATGGTGCGCTCTATGCGCTCTTCCCACGTGGTGCCTCCGGCACTCGCCAGCATGAGCACCATCACTTCACTGTCCGATGTGGCCGCCAGCGGAAAGCCCTTCGAGAGCAGCTCGTCGCGCAACTCGCCGGCGTTCACGAGGTTGCCGTTGTGGACCATGCCGAGGGGCCCGTGACGGGTCTCCACGAGAAACGGTTGGGCGTTTCGGGCCACCGACGAGCCGGTCGTCGAGTACCGGGTGTGGGCGATGGCGTGATGGCCCGGAAGCTGCCGTAAGCGCTCTTCGGTCAACAGCTGAGTGACCAGGCCGGTGTCCTTGTGAATACGCGCCCCGCTCCCGTCGGCGGTGGCCAGTCCGGCTCCCTCCTGGCCGCGATGTTGCAGGGCGAAGAGCCCGAAGAACGATTGGCGCGCCGCTTCGAGATCGCCGGCGGTGGGAGGAAGCGTGACGCCGAGAATGCCGCACATGTCAGTCCGCTCCAGTCATCAGGCCAGCATCGGTAAGTGCACATATAATCCGGAGATCCGCCGGACCGGGCGCCGCGACGAACGCTCGTCCGGTGATGCGCTCATAGGCCTGTCGATATCCGGCCGATACCTCGGACCAGACCGCGGCCGCCAACGCAGGAGGGGTCCCGTCGCCGAGGTACCCGAGGTCCGCATAGGCACGCCGGATGATTTCTTTGTCCATGCTCTCGGGCTCCTCACCGCGGGCGAGCCGGGTTTCGTAGGTCGATGCCTCCCAGAAACGGGAGCTATCGGGCGTATGTACTTCATCGATCAACAACAGACGCCCGTTCGCATCGACCCCGAACTCGTACTTCGTGTCGGCAAGCACGAGGCCCGCCGCTTCGGCAATCTCCGAACCGCGAGCAAACACGGCAATGGCCACGTCGCACACCTCACTCCACAGGTCGTCGTCGACCAGACGGCGAGCGATGACATCGTCGACGCTCAACGGCTCATCGTGCCCACCCGTGGCCGCCTTGGTCGTGGGGGTGATCACCGGCGAGTTCAGCAGTTCGTTCTTGCGCAAACCATCGGGGAACCGATACCCATCGATCGTTCGCTGACCGGCGGCATAGCGCTGCCACAACGACGTGGTGGTGACCCCGGTGATGGCGTGTCGAACGACGACCTCAACGGGCAGCGGGGTGACCTCGCGAGCGACCAAGACATTCGGATCGGGCACCGAGATCACGTGGTTCGGAACGATCCCTTCGAGCTCGGCGAACCACCAGGCCGCCAGTTCGTTGAGGACCTGGCCCTTGCCCGGCACGCAGCCGAGTACGCGATCAAAGGCCGACAACCGATCGGTCGTGACGAACAGACGACGGCCACCCGGAAGATCCCAACTGATCCGAATCTTTCCGTTGCGCCGGCCAGGCAGCGCAAGGTCAAGATCACGCAACACATCGCCTTCGACGTCGACGCCCCGGTCAACGCTCGCGTCGACGC
>JAYSTV010000169.1:0-3891 GCA_043719425.1 Acidimicrobiia bacterium
CGCAGGTCCTGCGGCGGCTACTGTCCGGCCCACATCGAAATGCAGGGGGACGCACCATGACGTATGCACCGAGTGACCGCACGTTCTACGACGCTGACAGCCACATCATGGAGCTGCCGGACTTCTTGCGTTCCTACGCCGATCCCGACATTCGCGACGATATCCCGCTGGTGAGCTACTCGGCGTCGCTGGTGACCGACGAAGAGGTGGCCGTGATCGTCGGGCAGGGGAATCGTCACAGCGACGAGCATCGTGAACGGATGCGGGCGATGGGCGGATCACTGATCCGGGAGGTCAAAGAGATTCAGGCGCTCGGCGCCTTTGATCGCGACGATCGCAGCATCGCAATGGATCAACTCGGGTTCGCCGGCCAGCTGGTGTTTGCCACGCATTCCGTGGCCCTTCCGTTCCATGCCAGTTCCAAAACCGATGCACGTCTCCGCTACGGATCGACGCGTGCCCACAACCGTCACATGAAGGATTTCTGCGCGAGCGACGATCGCTTGATGGGCGTCGCCATCGTGCCTCTCGATGATCCCGAGCTGGCCTTGGTTGAGCTCGACTTCGTGCTCGAAGGCGGCTTCGACGCGGTGTGGGTGCCCCATCGCTCATGCGGCGACAAGTCGCCCGGACATGTTGATCTCGAACCCTTTTGGGCCCGATTGGCGGAGTCGGGCACACCGTTCCTCTTGCATGTTGGCGGTGCCCCGTTGCAACTCACCAAGGCATGGTCGAACACCGGCCGCACTCCGGTGAAGGACTGGATGGGCGGTGGAGAAAACGTGCGCAGCAAGGACGCGGCAACGCTCCATCAAGCACCGGAGACGTTCCTCAGCTCGATGGTGATGGACGGTGTGTTCGAACGCGAACCGAACCTCCGCGGTGCTGCCGTGGAACTCGGAGCCGGATGGGTGCCGGAGTTGCTCCGTCGTCTCGACGTTGTCACGAAAACCTATGCGCGCGTAGATACGAACCTTGCCGCGTTCACCAGGACGCCGAGCGAGCAGCTCACCAGCCAGATGGGGTTCACCCCGTTCGTGTTTGAAGATGTCGCCCGCCTTGTCGACGAGTCCAATCCGGACCTCTACCTGTTCTCCAGTGACTATCCCCACACCGAAGGCGGACGCGATCCCATTGCCCGGTTCGAGACCTCGCTGGCGGCATCGCCCCTGTCGGTGAAGGACAAGTTCTATGCCGAGAACTTCCTCCGCCTTTTCCCGTCAGCGGCGTAGGCCAGCCGAACTAACCTGGACCGCTGATAGGGACCGTTAGCTCAGCTGGTAGAGCGTCGCCTTTACATGGCGAATGTCGGGGGTTCGAGTCCCTCACGGTTCACTCCCACGGGGGCCCGCCCCCTGTTCCCCGCCTGGCGGTCGTCGGTTGTGTTCCGCGCTGCGCTGGTCGATAGTCCCGCCTGGTGGTGCTCGTTGTCGTGGTCCCTAAAGCGCCAGGCGGCCGGCCGGTAGCATCGAAGACTCATGCGCACCGTCAACGTCACCGTTTGGAACGAGTACCTCCACGAGCTCGAAGAGCCGGCCATTGCTGCGGTGTACCCCTCGGGAATCCACGGGGCGCTCGCGGAGGGGCTCGGTGTCGACACGACCCTGAACGTGCGCACGGCCACGCTGGCCGAACCCGAGCATGGACTCTCCGATGAGGTCCTGGCGTCGACCGACGTGATGGTCTGGTGGGGTCATAAGGGACATCACAAGGTGAGCGACGCGATCGTCGACAAGGTCCATCAGCAGGTGCTCAGCGGAATGGGCCTCATCGTGTTGCACTCGGGTCACTACTCCAAGATCTTCCGCAAGCTCATGGGGACGAATTGCTCGTTGCTGTGGCGCGAGGCCGACGAGAAGGAGCGTCTATGGGTAGTCGAACCGTCGCATCCCGTCATGGAAGGCATCCCCCCGTACTTCGAGTTGGCGGCGGAGGAGATGTACGGCGAGCGCTTCGACGTGCCCACCCCGGACTCGCTGCTCCTGGTCAGCTGGTTCCAAGGCGGCGAGGTGTTTCGGAGTTGTGCCACGTGGCAGCGCGGTCACGGCCAGGTCGTCTACTTCCGACCGGGCCACGAGGAGTATCCGACGTACCGCAACGAACACGTTCTTCGCGTGATCAACAATGCGTGTCATTGGGCGGCGCGTCGCATCACCCTCTCGACGAACAACGCGCCGAACGTGGAAGCGCTGGAATGGGTGCCGGGTGCGTCGACAGAGGCGGCTGAACGCGCTCGCCTCGGTTCGTCGAGCATCGGATGACATCGAAACGCCACCGCATCGCCATCGTCGGCACTGGTGATATCGCACGTGTCCACGTGGCTGGATACAAAGCCGCCGGGGCTGAAATCGTCGCCATCTGCGACATCAATGCCGACATGCTCTCGCGTCGTCAACGAGAGTGGGAGGTCAATACCACGTACACGGACTATCGCGACCTCATCGCGAGTGGCGACTTCGATGCGGTGTCGATTTGCACCCCGAACTCCACGCACCACCCGATCACCCTGGCGTCCGCCGCCGCAGGGAAACACGTACTCTGCGAGAAGCCCGTGTCCCTCGATCTGGCCCAGGGCGCAGAGATGATCGATGCCACCCGTGCCGCGGGTGTCGTGTTCCAGGTCGGCCATCATCTTCGGTCGTGGGTGGCAGCGGCCACGGCGAAGGCGATCATCGATCGTGGCGAGCTCGGCCGCGTGACCGCCATTCGGTTCCGACAGGCGCACGACTGGGGAGGCTCTGGTGTGCGCGGGGTGTTCGGCGTGAAGGCGCTGTCGGGTGGAGGCACGCTTCTCGACAACGGATGTCATCTGTTCGATCTGGCCCGATACTTCGGCGGCGACGTGGCCAACGTGTTCGCTCGCATTGCGCGTCTCCAATACGACATCGAAGTGGAAGACACCGCCCACGCGTCGCTGCAGTTTGTATCGGGGGCCCTCGCGACCATTGAGACCGCGTGGACGGCGACGGGGTACCACGAAGGCTTCTGGGTGTTCGGCACCGAGGGCTCGCTCGAATGTGACAGCCGCACCGGCGCCAACACACTCGTCCATCGATATCGTTCGGCCGGATCGGCGCCGGGAAATACGACCGACGTGGTCACTCACACCTTGAACTCGCCTGTTGCGCACACCGTCCACGTGGCCAATTTTCTGGCCGCCATCGACGGCACCCGTGAGGTGATCTGCACCGGCGCCGACGGCCTGGAGGCGGTCCGCCTCGTGTTGGCGTCGTACGAAAGTGCCGAGTCGGGCCGACCGGTAGATCTCGCCCAGTAGTAGCCCTACGCGCCGGCGAGGAACGAGCGGACGTCGCGCCGAGCCTGCGGATCTTGCGCGAAGAACGCGTGACCGCCTTCGTAGTTCCGGAATTCCGCACCGTGAATCTGCGAGGTGATGGCCGCACCGTTTTCCGGTGGGGCCATCACGTCGTAGCGTCCGCTGGCCACGAGCGTGGGACAGCTGATGAGCGGTAGTCGGTCCCACACGTCGTGGCGACTTCGAGCGTCGAGTTGCAAGAACTCGCCCCGACGTTCCGCGTCGGAAAGCGGTGGGGCGTGGCCGAGGCGCCGCGGATTCAACAGCATCCGATCGGCCGGATGCTCGTCGAGCCATTCGGGCGTGAAGCGGCCGTCGGTGAGCCGAAGGGCGAGTTCGCTCTGTTCTTCGATCGGGCGGTCTTCGAGCGAGTGGAGGGGAAACGACGAACCGCCTTTCCCGCCCGACGAGGTACAGAGCAACGCCAGTCGCGTCACCCGATGGGGTGCGGTCACGGCGACTTCTTGGGCGACCATTCCGCCAAAACTGATGCCGGCCAACGCGAATGTTTCCCAGCCAAGATGATCAGCCAACGCGAGCGCATCGCTGGCATAGTCGGCCATTTCCCATCTCTC
>JAYSTV010000170.1:0-1591 GCA_043719425.1 Acidimicrobiia bacterium
GCCGCAGTGGGCCTACGCGGCGTCAATCAGCCCTAAATGGCCATCCTCGCGGCGGTACAACACCGCCGCCATCCCCGTCTCCGCGTTGGTGAAGAGGAAGAAATCGTGCTGCAACATATCGAGCTTGAGGGCGGCGTCGTCGGGTGACATGGGTTCCATGACGAACTGCTTTTTGCGGACAATCCGGGCCATGGTTTCGTCGGCCGCCGGCTCCGTGGGCCGCTCAAGCACCGCCGTGGAACCCTTCGGGACTTTCACGCCGTTCACCAATGACACGCCGTTGTGATGGGAGTGGCTGTGGTGCCGGGTCACGATCCGGCCCTTCAACTTGGTGAGCTGTTGCGAGAGCTTGTCGATCACGAGGTCGACGGCGGCGAAGGACTCCGGCGCCGTGGCCTTGGCCCGCACGTAGTGACCATGGCCGAAGAGCACCACCTCGCACACTTCGTGAGCGGCGATCCGCTTGTTTTTTTCCTCAAAGAACGTGACATCGGCATGATCCATGCCGTCGAGGTACTTCGTGAGCCGAGTGATTTTCTCGGTCGTTACGCTTTTCAGTTGATCGGAAAGGACGAGATTGCGACTCTTGAACGTGATCTGCACAGCGGTTCCTCCTGGTTCGTTTGGGGCAGGTTGATGCGGTGTTTCCAGCCCGTCGCGGCGGACGTCAGCATCCTCCTCGACCGCAACGAGCGAGACCTGTAGGGAGAGCTGTCGGAAGACTTGGACCGACACCGATTCGGACGTGGCGCGCCAGCCGCCGATCGCACGAGGCACCGACGAGGTGCCTGGGGAACGGGTCCATGGCCGACCATACACCGCACTGTCTAGCCGCCGTCCACATGACGAACGATTGTTCAGTTATGGGGTCGAAAGAGCACCGGAGATCAGCGGCGGCGAGCGAACGCCACCGCCCACACGTCAACCGCTCCGGCCGCTCTTAGGGCCGCGGCGGCCGCTCGCAGCGATGAGCCGGTGGTAACCACATCATCGATGACCAGGACCGATACCCCGTTGAGCGGACCTCGAGCAACGAAACGCAGGTCCGCCCGTTCAGCCGCCGAACGGCCCTCCTGGGCCTCGCCATCACGAATCAACACCTCGGCGGCCACGAACCCATGCCCCTTGGCGTAGCGCCGGGCGATCCGTTCGGCCGGATCGAATCCGCGTTGACGACGATGGCGGGCCGAACCGGTCGGCCAGGTCACGAGCAGCTTCGGCGGCGCCTTTTCAAGTACCGGCAACGCGTCGGCCATGACGTTCAGCCATCCGTGCGCAGCCGTCGCCTTGGCCGCCAGGACGAGATTGCGCACCCGTCCGTCGTAGGCGAACGGGCAGGCCAACGCGTGTACGCCAGACGGTGGCGGCGCGGGCACCGCCACCGGAAAGGTTGACCAACACACCTCACAGCGACCGGCGCCGCGACGATTGCACGACGGACACTGAAGAGGAAAGAGACGACGCCACATGCCGCCAGCATGCGCGCGCCGCTGTGACAGTTACCCGGCGAAGGTGGGCTTCAGGCCAAGGCCCTGGAGCCGAGTGGCCTCCGCCGCATCGACGGCCCGGGCCTCATCGATGAGCAGGACCG
>JAYSTV010000018.1:0-1855 GCA_043719425.1 Acidimicrobiia bacterium
AACGAGCGCGACGAGGTCCTTCTCGTGAAGAACACCTATCGACGCCGATGGTCACTCCCGGGCGGCTGGGTCGATCCACATGAGTCGTTCGTCGATGCCGCCGCCCGCGAAGTCGCTGAAGAAACGGGCTACTTGGTCGGCGGGTTGGAGCTCATCGCCGAGAACACGTCAAAACACCACAACGATCAACTCTTTCGCGGACACGCCGGCGCAACGACCGCAGCAGTCGCAACCCCGTGGGAGATCTCCGCCATCCGGTGGTGCCCCATGAACGAACTGCCCGAACTCGCCGGGGCCTCTCGTCGGGTCATTGATCTCGCCGTGCCTCGTTCGTAGGTTGTTACGAGCTCCAGAGGGCTGAGATGGGTGCGGCAATCGTGCCGTCGTCAAAGGTCAGCGTGTTCGGACCGGCGTGAAACAGAACCGTAGCCAGCACTGCGTCACCGAGCTCGCGACGAAACCATCGGAGGTGAGTGGCGTCGCCGGGATCCGGCGTGCTTGTTGCTTTGATCTCGATTGCCACCAGACGCCTTGCTCCGACCTCGAGAACAAGGTCGATCTCATTTCGACCTTGAGCGGTGCGGACATGGTGCATCCGACAACTTGGCACTCGGAGCGACAGTTCCGCCCGAATCTGGGCAACGACAAACGTTTCAAGAAGACGGCCGAGAAGGTCACCATCCAGCAGAACGTCGTTCTCCGTCACGCCAAGGACGCCCCCGAAAAGACCGCTGTCGACGAGGTACCGCTTCGGGGCCAAGGTCAAACGTTTCAGGCGGTTGCTCGTCCAAGCAGGCAAGCGATCAATGACGAAGAGGTTCGACAACAGCGTGTCGTAGGCACGGGCCGTGTCTTTGGCCACGCCCGCCGCCGTCCACAATGTCGTGTTGTCGACGACTCCGGCGCTGTTCAGAGCGAGCGCCGTCAGATACGAACGAAGTCTCTGAGGGTCTCGGCCCGGGGCAACGGAATCGGCGTCCCGGGTAACCAGCTGATCGACATACGAGCTGAGCCATCGAGCTCGGCCGCGATCGTTGTTCATCAATGCCGGTTCCGGGAAGCCGGAACGAAGAGCGCGTCGAACGTATGAGCGCAGATCATCAGGCGATCGATGGCGAATCGCCGTCGCGCCGGAGAGAACAGTTTCCAACCACGAGATAGCCCCACTGCGGCGTTCAATCTCGCGCTCCGTGAGGCCGAACATGGCAAGGCGGACGAGACGCCCGGTTCCCGGCCATGTCGGTGCGTCTATATCGCCGCGAACCGATCCGGTAATGAGAAACTGACCTCGATCCGACGCAGCGTCGACCGCCAGTTTGACCGATTGGAGCGACGAAGGTACCTCCTGCCACTCATCGATAAGTACTGGTGGCGGAAGGCCATCGAGAACGGACCGAGGATCCACGGCGAACCCGCTTGCCACTCTCGGATCACCGAGGCGCACGACCGACGCCGCCAGCCGTTCGCACGATGTGGTTTTTCCTGTCGCTCGCGGCCCCACAACGAGGACGGCGGAGTGGTCCGAAACCATCTCGGCCAGCACCGCATCAGCGAGCCGGGGGAGATACGACTGAACGACCACGCTGCCATACTAGTCGCTGTGCACACGTGTGACTAGTCGCTGTGCACATCGAAATGCCGTCGCCCGCAGTCGGCCGCTACTGGGCGCTACTGTCGACGGTAGGCGCGCGTACGGTTGGCGTTGTTGGCGACGAACCCACCGAACACACCGAGGCAGGCGCACAGCATCGCCACGAAGATCAGACTGCCGAGGGCTACGCCCTTGCCGGCCAGGAGCCGTTGCGTGATAGAAATCGCCAAACCAGCAAGGACGGAAGCGGCGGCGCCGTTGCTC
>JAYSTV010000171.1:0-3868 GCA_043719425.1 Acidimicrobiia bacterium
AAGGGCACCGGCTCGATGACAATGGACGACGCGGAGTACGAGCTTAACGAAGACGTGCTCGCGGTGATTCCGGCCGGCAAGGGCTACGCCATCCACAACACGGGCAAGAAGCCGCTCCGGATGATCACGGTGAGTGCTCCGCCGTTGCTCCCGAGCAGGGGAGCGACCTCCGCCAAGAAGCCCGCGGCGACGGCAGCTCGCTCGAGGTAGTCACGGCTTGATCAGCGACTCCGGAGCGGTCCAGTACCGTCGTGAGCCGTGTCCGGGTCCGATGAGCGAACACCGGTAACGGCCGAACGGGTTCCGGAGCTGATCGCCCAGCTCGAAGCCATAGCGGCCGATCGTTCGGTCCTCGACGCGATCAGCAGCAGCGAACGCCACCGGCTACTGGCCGCGGCCGGAGCCGTGTTCAATCCGGATCCCGTTGATCGTCGGCGTCAGGCGAAGGCCGCCGAGAAGCGTCGCCGGGCCGAGCGATCGGCCCAAGTTGAGAGTGTCGAGGCCGACAGCGGCATTCGGCTGCTTCGGGCGAAGCCGGTGTTCACGACGCCGAACGTGTTTCCACCGTCGGCGCCCGACACGCCTGAGACGTCGACCGACGAAACCTTTCGCGAGTTTGTCGAGCCGCGTCACTGCTACACCTGCAAGCAACATTACATACGTGTACATAGCTTCTACGATCAACTCTGCCCGGCATGCGCGGAGTTCAACTTCGCCAAGCGAAGCGAGACCGCCGACCTTCGTGGTCGGGTCGCTCTGCTGACCGGCGGCCGGGTCAAGATCGGATATCAGGCCGGCATCAAACTCCTTCGCGCCGGAGCTCGCGTGTTCGTCACGACCCGCTTTCCTCGGGACTCAGCCATGCGCTACGCCGCTGAAGCCGACTTCGAGGAGTGGCGAGACCGGCTCGAAATCCACGGTCTCGACCTCCGCTCAACGCCCAGCGTGGAGGCGTTCTGCCGACTCCTCGAAACCCGAACCGACCGACTCGACTTCATCATCAGCAACGCCTGCCAGACGGTGCGTCGACCACCCGGGTTTTACGAACACATGATGGATCTCGAACGCGATGCGATCGCGTCGATGCCTCGCCATGCTGCGCTGTTGGTCGGGAACGACCGATCGGAGAACGACGTGCCGGCGCTCCCGGATCGGGCCGCCTCAGCCGCTGAACTCTCCCAACTCGTGCTGCTTCCCGACGACTCCGTGGCCGGCCACCTCTTTCCTTCGGGTCAACTCGATCAGGACCTCCAACAGGTCGACCTCCGCGAGAAGAACTCGTGGCGGCTCACGCTGGCCGAGGTGTCCTCGGTCGAGTTGATCGAGACGCAACTCGTGAACGCTGTTGCCCCGTTCGTGCTCAACGCCCGCCTCAAACCCCTCATGCTCCGCACCCCTGGACGGGAGAAACACATCGTTAATGTGTCGGCCGTCGAAGGTCAGTTCTACCGACGGATGAAGACCACCCGACACCCTCACACCAACATGGCCAAGGCCGCGCTCAACATGATGACGAGAACATCGGCCGCCGACTATCAGGCCGACGGCATTCACATGAACAGCGTCGACACGGGTTGGGTATCCGACGAAGATCCACTCCACATTGCCGAGCGCAAGACCGCCGAGCAGAACTTCCATCCGCCGCTCGACATCGTCGACGGCGCCGCCCGGATCGTTGACCCGATCATCGTCGGGATCAACACCGGCGTTCACGTCTGGGGCCAGTTCCTCAAGGACTACAAGCCCACCGACTGGTAGGCCGTGCGCTCAGCCGGCGGCGCGCTTGCGGGGGTCAGCCGGAGCAGCCTGCGCACCGACCACCGCGGCGCTGACCTCGTTGAGTTGGGCGACAAGTTCATCGAAATCATTACCAAGCGCGCGTATGAGTTGTGTCTGCGACGCGTCGGTCGCGGACTCGATATTCGAACGAGCAGCGCGACCAGCCACGGTGAGCTCGCCATCCGAGACCCAACCGCGCCCGGCCAGTCTTCCGACTGCTGCGGCCAACGCCTCACCGTCGAATCCTCGAGTCGATGAGTATCCGCCGACCGGGTAGCCCAGCCAAAGTTCCGTCAGCACATTCATCTCAACCAAGTCGAGTCCGGCGACGACGCACGCCGCGAGGTGGCCGTCGCCGCGGTGTTCACGGATCAATTCCGCCGCCCGCCACAGGCGTCCATGGGGATCATCGGGCCAGGGAAGCGACTGCAGGCCAGCGAACAAGGTCCGGGGACCGGCCTCAATCGTGGACAGAACACCAGCAAGTCGATCACTAAGCGCACCGATCATTCCCAGGTCGAGTCCGGCCGTTGCCTCTCGAAGACCGGCGGCGGCTCCCGTCGACCGAGCCGACAGCACATCGGCACGCGAGGACACCGTCCGACCGTGGGAATAAACCCCGGCCAAGAACGGCGGGTTGAACACCCCGAAGGCGGAGACGACGGCGGCCGGGGAGACGTCGGCGCCGAGGGCGGCGGCTCGACCCCAGACGTAGGCGTCAAAGAATCCGTGGCCGAGCGCAGTGAACGCCTCAGCCGCTGGCCGCGACCACCAGCCAATCGTGGCGATGGCCTCGCAGGCATCGCGGAGGCGACGCGCCGGAGTGGACTCGACCGCAGGGCTGAGGCCCTCCGTCCCGTTGGGCACGAGGAACATGGCGGCAATATCGTCGTAGGTCACACGGACATCCTGCCCGGAACCTACCGGTGGCGCCTAGCGTCGGTGGCGTGCACGCATCCCAGCAGGTCTCGCCGACGGACAGTCCGCTCCTGCGTCGCATCCGCGAGGCGGTGATCGGTGACGACCAGGTGATGGATGGGCCATTCGGTCCGCGCCGAGTCACCTACGCCGACTACACCGCCTCGGGCCGTGCCCTCTCCTTCATCGAGGACTTCATCCGCGACGAAGTATTGCCCCGCTACGCCAACACCCACACGGAGTCGTCGGGTACCGGACTGCAGACCACTCGACTTCGCGAAGACGCCCGGGCCATCATTCACGACGCGGTGGGAGGGACCGACGAAACCTGTGTGATCTTCGCCGGATCAGGTTCAACCGGGGCGATCAACAAGCTCGTTGGCATCATGAACCTGCGGGTCCCGGCCAACCTCGACGACCGCTTCGATCTGCTTTCTCGAATTCCCGCCGAGGAGCGGCCCGTCGTGTTTGTTGGGCCGTTTGAGCACCACTCCAACGAATTGCCGTGGCGCGAGTCATTCGCCGACGTGATCACCATTCGCGAAGACGCCGACGGTCACATCGATCTCGTTCACCTCGAAGCTGAACTCGTGGCGCACTCCGACCGGCGCCTCAAGATCGGGTCGTTCTCCGCGGCTTCGAACGTGACCGGCATCGTCTCCAACACGTGTGCGATCGCCGACGTTCTCCATCGACACGGGGCACTGTCGTTTTGGGACTTCGCCGCCGCCGCACCCTACGTCGATATCGAGATGTTTCCTACGTGCGCAGAACATCCGTTGGCATACAAAGATGCTGTCTTCCTCAGTCCACATAAGTTCGTCGGTGGTCCCGGAACACCAGGGGTGCTCGTCGTTCGGCGGGAGCTGCTCACCAACCGGGTGCCCGACGTGGTCGGGGGCGGAACCGTGGCCTACGTGAATCGCCAGGAGCATCGCTTCATTGATGACCTCGTGCATCGAGAGGAGGGCGGAACACCCGCCATCATCGAGTCGATTCGGGCCGGTCTGGTGTTCCAGTTGAAGCAGGCCGTTGGCGTACCGACAATTCGCGAACGCGAGGCCGCCTACTGGACTCGGGCCCGAACCACATGGTTGGCGAACCCTCAGCTGCAGGTACTCGGAAACACCGACGCCGATCGTTTGTCGATCCTCAGCTTCGTCATTCGGCG
>JAYSTV010000172.1:0-3865 GCA_043719425.1 Acidimicrobiia bacterium
GCCGAACCTTTGTGGCCGCCCGACGGCGCCATCGTTCCGGCCAGTCCAGCGTTGGCGTCGGTGGTCGGGTCGCCACGCGCATCGAGCGCCCATCCGAGGGGAATGGGTCGTCCGTTCACCGCGGCGTCGTTGACGTTGACCCACGCAACGGCCGACGACGACATGTCCGCGACCACCGGTGGCTGATCAGCGCGGGGAACGGCCCAAGCGATGGGGTTCGTCCCGAAGAACGGTCGACGACCACCCCACGGCGCCATCAACGCCGACGAGTTCGCAAACATGATCGCCACGAGACCATCGTCGGCCAACTGCTCGACGAACCAACCGAGCACTCCGGCGGAGTACGAGTGACTGATCGACAGCACACCGATCCCGCAGGCGCGTGTGGCGTCGACGAGCGGCCCCCGACCGAGCTCGAACGCGGGGTGGGCGAACCCGTGGTGGGCATCGACCGCCACGACGGCCGCACGAGGCATCGTGATCT
The DNA here is from genome assembly GCA_043719425.1 of Acidimicrobiia bacterium. Classification (GTDB taxonomy): domain Bacteria; phylum Actinomycetota; class Acidimicrobiia; order Acidimicrobiales; family JANYDT01; genus JANLQX01. The sequence goes on from JAYSTV010000172.1 coordinate 485, forward strand.
CCGGCACGGCATCGCCGACGACTTTGCCGCACACCACATGCTCGGCGTAGGTCGGGAGGTAGCCGAGCCCAACGTTGCGGATCCCGTCGGCCTCGGCTTCGCGAATACTGCGGGCGGTGGCGCCGGCCTGCAGTTCCGACGCTCCCACGCCGCGCAGTGTTCGGCGGGCGAGGGCTTCGACGTTGGCCAGGCTCAGTTGTGGCATCACCCGACCGTATCGGGCGCCCACGTGGCAGCATCCGCAAACTCGAATCCGTCGTGACTCGGACCGTTGGCGCGGAGACCTTCGAGACGACGCGCCGCATCGTGCACGTCCGGCTCGTCGCCGCTTGGAATCCACCAACACACCATGTTCGTGCCGGCCGACGGTTCGGGGTCGGCAAACCACTCCTTGCGTCGACGGAGGTACGACGAATGGCCGCTGCGGTAGACGAAATGGCGCAGCGCGTCGGGTGACTCCCAGACCGAGAGATTCACAATGAGCAACGGATCGTCGTAGACCGCCACGTAGCTCGCCGAGCGACCGTCGTCATCCTGGAGACGCCAAACAAATCCGTCGGATACTTCGGCAATCGCGTTGACGGCCTCGAGAACGGCGACGAACTCAGCGTTCGCCTCATGGTCGAGCGGATGCCGGAGGCGGGCAATGTTCAGCTCGGCGAAGTGGAACTGCATTGGCTCAGAGTAACTGAGAATCTATTCCCAGTTTGCCAACTACGGTGGCAGCCGTGAGTCTCGATCGCGCAGGTGGCCGCTCCACGCCGCAACGAGCCGACGGTCGCTCCAGCCGTGCTCGCCTGGTCGACGCCGTTGGTCACTACGCCGCCGAACACGGCGTTCGTCCGGCCCGACTCACCGACGTGGCCGAGATAGCCGGTGTTGCGCCGGCAACCGCCTACCGCCACTTCACGTCGGTCGACGAAGCGGTCAACGTCTACCTCTCCCGACTGCCTGAGCATGCGGCATCGCGGTTCGCCCGACGAGCCCCCGCCGCCAGCCCCATCGCCGCTCTGCAGTCCTGGAACGAGTGCTGGGTCACGAGCTGTCAGAAATTCAGGGCAACGGCCGTTGGACTCCGCTCCGCCGAGGGATTCCTCGCCCGCCGTCGACGCCACGAACCAGTGGTGGCATTTGTCTGCGCACATATCGAACCGCTTCTCGCTCCCCTCACCCGCGATCCGTTGGCCCTACTCATCGTGTGGAACGCCGTGAGCGACCCCCGTGAGGTGATCGATCTCCGGGTCACCCTGCGGTGGAGCGGGGCCCGCATCGCCACCTTCATCACCGACACCACAGTGGCGGCGGCGGCGAGCCATCCGTCAACGTTCAGACCGTCCAGGCCACCGGCACACTGACCGCCTTGCGGAACACGATGCCGGCGATCTCCGGGGTCGGACCTGCCAAGTGAAGATCCGTAAGCGCGCGTAGTGCTGACGTGATGGCAGCTTCCGTCTCGGCCTTCGCCACGTGCGTGGCCAGACAGGCATGCGAACCTTGGGCGAACGACACATTCAAGCGGGCATTTGGTCGACCGAGAACGAACGTGTCGGGTTGGTCAAAGAACGCCGGGTCCCGATTGGCGCCCGCCACCGAGCACGTGACGAAGTCCCCGCGCCGGATGTGCACACCGCCCAACGACATGTCGACCGTGGCATAGCGGTCGAGCTGGGCGGCTGCTGGTTCGAGCCGAACCGATTCCTCCACGAAGGCGGTGACCAACGATCGATCGGTGGCGACCTGGTCGAGGAGATTCGGGATGCTGAGGAGATGCACGAACGCGTTGGCGGTCATGGCTTCGCTCGTCTCCACGCCCCCAAACAGCAGCACGGCCACGTTCGAAACGAGTTCGTCGACGGACAAATCACTCGTGGCTTCGCGGAGAAGGGCCGAGACCTCCGCCGAACGCTCGACAGCATGTCGTAGCGATGCCATCGCCCCGGCGGCCGACGATGCCCGGTCCTCCCCCATCGACATTCGCACCGTGGCATCGACAATCTGCGCATACCAGGAGAGCAGTTCGGCACTACCAACGTCGACGAGACCGAGCGCATCGACCATCACGGCAACGGCCAACGGCGCGGCGATCGCGAGACGGAGGTCGGCTCGACCATCGCCGGCCACCCCGCCAACGAGACCGTCGGCCATGGCCGTCATGCGGGCCCGCAGCATCGTCGGATCACCTCGTCGAAACGCCACCTCGAACGGTCCCCGGTGGCGTGTGTGTTCGGCTCCGTCGAGCGACAGCATGCTCGGGCCGATGACCCGCTGGGTCGAGAAACGCGGATCGTCGACGGTGAAGCGAACCGGATCACGCAAGACCTCAACGACCAGGGCTCGGCTGGTCACGAGCCATCCGCCGAGATCGGAGATCCACGCCACGGGGGCCGACGCGCGGAGGCGGGCCAGCGTGCCGTGAAAGTCGCCGGCGAGGTCGGCGGTCATGGCTGTTGGCACGCCGGACACGCGGTACAGCATGGAACAACGCGAGCGTCGCCCGGGAACTCGGAAGTTCCCAGGCGACACCGGCGATAGCTGATATTCCACGGAGGGTCACTCGGCGACGACGCATCAGCACGAACGTCGACGCCACCCCCTCCGTGGCGAGTTCAGGTGCGGCGCGCTACGCGCAGACGACCTCGCCGACGATGTGGCCGAGTTCGTCGATCACCAGCTCGGGCCGAGCGACCTTCGGCGGACGGCCCCGACGCTTGCGAGCGGCGAGAACCCGGCCATTGATGAGGAGCTCACCGCCCCAGACGCCCCACGGCTCACGCCGTTCGACGGCGGCTTGGAGGCATTCGTTGCTGGCCGGGCACAGACCGCAGATCGCCTTGGCCCGGGCGATTTCGCCCAGGTCCTCGGAGAAGAACAGCGATGCCATCGTTCCAACGCCGTCGTTGCAACGGGCGGCGTCGAACCACTCGGGCTGGCGGTGATCGAGGAAGGAGGTGACGGTCATGACGGTCGTGCCTTTCGGTAACGAGGTTTCTTGGTCGGGGAAACGTTGTGTCGGGCAAAAAAAGAGGGCAGGGAAAAAGCAAAAGGCCGCCAGATCTTTCGATCTAGCGGCCTTCAGGGTGTGAACCTGAGGAGAGAGTTCCGGTCAATCCGGAGGAGCTCCACAGATACCCGAAGGCCGCAAGGGCCACGTCTTGACGGCCGGATTGGCCGGAGTCGTGGCGAACGAGGCACGTCGCTTGTCACTGACAAGTACGACGGTTCCGTTTTCCGTGCGGTTGTTGACGACGACCGGGGAGCACGGGAAAGCCCGGCCGTCGATGACATGTGCGGCTGCGTAGGCACCCATCACACAAGCCGAATCCTGCGAAATCACGAACGATGGAGCGGCGAAGGCGAACGAGCCCAAACACGCGGTCGGCG
>JAYSTV010000173.1:0-3850 GCA_043719425.1 Acidimicrobiia bacterium
GCACCGTCACCGTTCGTGCTCGTCGCCGTGCTCACGTCGCTCGGCTTCTGCGACGTGTTCAACGACATGGCGATGAACACGCAAGGCACGATCGTGCAAGGACGCCTGAGCCGATCGATCATGCAGCGACTGCACGGTGCGTGGAGTCTTGGTGCGGCCTGTGGAGCGGGAACCGGAGCGTTGGCGTCGGCGTACGACGTGGGCGTCGGCGTGCACCTCGGCCTTGTCGCCGTGATGTTGCTCATGGTGATTGCGTTCGTGCGGCCGCACCTCGTACGAAACGACCCGCCGCCGATCGTGCCACTAGCGACTCACGCGAACAGAACCCGAAGGTTCTCCCCCATCGTCGCCGCCATGGTCATCATGGCCCTTGGCGTGGCCTTCGCCGAAGCAACACCGTCGGAGTGGAGCGCAGTGACCATGCGCGACGTCTTCTCCTTCAAGTTCTCCGGCGTGGCAACCGTCGTGTTCGCATCATCGATGCTCATCGCCCGACTCGTCGGAGACCATGTGGTCGAACGCCTCGGACCGCAGCGCATGCTCGACACTGCACTCGCGGTGGCCGTGGCCGGTTTCGTCATCATCATCGTTGCCCCGGTCGCCGCTGTCGCGCTCGTGGGGTTCAGCGTCTGCGGCTTCGGCGTCGCCGTGATGTTCCCCCAGCTCTACGCAATGGCCGCCACTCTGCCGGGCGCGGCCACCGGTTCGGGGCTCGGCGCCATGGGCATCGGCCAACGCGTCGGCTTCATGGCGGCCCCGCTAGTAGTCGGCCCAGTCGCCAACGCCCGCTCGCTGCGTTGGTCCTTCGCCGTGGTCATCGTGATCGTGCTCGTCACGATCCTCAGCGCGCGTACTGTGCTGCACGGCAGCATCGGTCACCGCCGCTGACGGTTTAGCGGGCGACGCTGCGGATCTCGTCGTGGAACATCCGCACGTGGTCGGCCATGAGCTTTTCGCAGGTGTCGGCGTCGCCGTTGCGTAGAGCATCGAGCATGTCAGCATGTTCGGCCAACACGTCGTGCATCTCGAACGAATCTCGTAAGTACAGATACCAAACCCGTTCGCTCTGGGCATAGAGCATGTCGAGCGTGTCGGTGAGGAATCGGTTCGAGGCGGCCGACCACATGAGTTCGTGACATCGTCGATCGAGGGCCAACGTCTCGACCGCCGAGGGCATCGATGAGGACGGCGCCAGCACCGTTGCCAGTTCGGTCCACACTTCGTCGGTGCCCCGTAGGGCGGCGAGGCGGGCGGCGTAGGGCTCGATGACCTGGCGGGTCTCGAACAGCGTGGCCAGCTCCGTGACATCGATCGACGTGACGAACACCCCGCGCCGAGCCACGATGCGCACGAACTGCTCCCGGGCGAGACGTTGGATGGCCTCGCGGACCGGGGTGCGGCTCACGCCCAATTCCTCGGCCAGCGCGATCTCGTCGACCACCGAGTCGGGTGGAAGTTCGAGGGTGACGATGCGCCGCTTGATCCCGGCGTAGGCCGTCTCGCTCAGCGACCTTGGCGATATCGGCGATAGCAACGACATTGAAGAACAGGATACACTGGTGATATATCAGATGCGGTACCCATCTCTGCCGGCCACGTGAGCCGGGGCAAAGGACATCATGAGCGAGTTCCCCACGAAGGCGAAGTGCGTGGTCATCGGGGCCGGCATCGTCGGTAACTGTCTGGTCGGCCATCTCGCTCGGCTCGGCTGGACCGACATGGTGCAGATCGACAAGGGCCCGCTCCCCAATCCCGGTGGCTCGACCGGCCATGCGTCGAACTTCATCTTCCCGACGGACCACAACAAGGAGATGGCGTTCCTCACGCTCGACTCGCAGGCGCAATACGTCGCCATGGGCGTGAACAACGAGTGTGGTGGCATCGAGGTCGCTCGTGAGCCCCGGCGCCTCGAAGAGTTCAACCGGCGGATGACGTCGGCCAAGGCGTGGGGCATCGAATCTCGTCTGATCACGACCGCCGAAGTGAAGGAACTCGTTCCGTTCATCAACGAAGACGTGATCCTCGGCGGCTACTACACGCCTTCGGTTTCGGCCGTTGATTCGTTGCGAGCCGGCACCCTTATGCGTGAGGAGGCGGTGGGCAAGGGTGCCTTGCAGGTGTTCGCCACCACCGAAGTACTCGACATCGAGACCGACGGTGTCTACGTGAAAGCTGTCGTGACCACAAAGGGCCGCATCGAGTGTGAATACGTGGCCATTGCCTGTGGCGTGTGGAGCCCACGCATCGCCCAGATGGCCGGTGCCAACATTCCGCTGATCCCGGCCGTGCACCAGATGGCCGACGTCGGTCCGATCCAGGTTCTCGTCGAGAGCAACAAGGAACTCGCCTATCCAATCGTGCGTGACATGGACACGTTCTGCTACGAGCGTCAGTCAGCCGGTTCGATGGAAGTCGGATCATATGCGCACCGACCAATCTTCCACCACCCGAACGACATCCCGTCGAACGAGGAGTCGGCGCTCTCCCCCACCGAGTTGCCGCTCACCATGGACGACTTCGATCCGCAGATGGAGCAGGCCATCGAGCTGATGGACATGCTCGGCGATGCGGAGATCAAGTACGCCATCAACGGTCTGCTGTCGCTCACGCCCGACGCCATGCCGGTGCTCGGCGAGTGCGTCGAGGTTCGCAACCTGTGGTCGGCGGCCGCGGTGTGGATCAAGGAAGGGCCCGGCATCGCTCAGCTCGTCGCCGAGTGGATGACCTTCGGGTACCCGAAGATGTGCGATCCGCATTCGTCGGACATCAGCCGCTTCTATCCGCACGAGAAGACCGAGATGCATGTCGAAGCCAGGTGCGCGGAGCACTTCAACAAGACATACGGCATCGTCCATCCTCGTGAGCAGTGGGCATCGCGGCGCGACATGCGCCGCTCGCCGTTCTACGGACGCGAGGAAGCCCTTGGTGCGGTGTTCTATGACGCTCGTGGATGGGAGCGCCCGCAGTGGTACGAATCGAACGCGCCGCTCATGGCGAAGTACCCCGAGGTGTGCGAGCCCCGCGAGCACGAGTGGGATGCCCGTTGGTGGTCACCAATCATCAACGCCGAGCACATGCAAATGCGCGAGACCGTAGGAATGGTGGACCTCACCGCCTTCAACCAGCTCGACATCACCGGCCCCGGAGCGCTCGACCTGATGCAGAAACTCAGCGTGAACCAGGTTGACGTTGGCGTCGGTCGCGGCGTGTACACCCCATGGCTCACGCCCCACGGTGGCTTCCGTGGCGACCTCACGATCCAGCGCCTCGGCGAGCAGCACTTCCGGGTCGTCACCGGTGCCTTCGACGGTGGCCGCGACGAATACTGGATCAAGCGCAACATGGCGCTCGATGGTTCCGTCACGTTTGAGAACAAGTCGACGAGCCTGTGCACCATCGGGGTGTGGGGTCCGAACGCCAAGGCGCTCGTCGAGAAGATCCACACCCCGCAGCGGGGTGAAGGCGGACTCGACAACGAGAGCTTCCCCTACGGCGCAGTGCTTGATCGCCTGCTCGCCGGCATCCCCTGCACGATGTTCCGCATCTCCTACGTCGGCGAGTTCGGCTGGGAGATCACCACGAAGATGGAACACGGCCTCAAGCTGTGGGACGCGCTCTACGAGGCGGGCCAAGACCTCGGAGTGATCCCGGTCGGCATCGGCGTCTACGCAGTGACCGGGCGCATCGAGAAGGGCTACCGCCTCATGGGCGCCGAGCTCGAGAGCGAGTACTTGCCCCACGAGGCCGGTCTCGACCGACCGAAGGTCAAGGCGGCCGACTTCATCGGCAAAGAGGCGTACGTGGCCGCCCGCGCCGCAGGAGCCAGCACGATCATGTGCACACTTACGAT
>JAYSTV010000174.1:0-3850 GCA_043719425.1 Acidimicrobiia bacterium
GACGAACCTCGACGGCTGAGCTTGTCGGGTCACGACGACCACACCAGAAGCAGAGACGAACCTCGACGGCTGAGCTTGTCGGGTCACGACGACCACACCAGAAGCAGAGACGAACCTCGACGGCTGAGCTTGTCGGGTCACGACGACCACACTGGCGCCGCCATGCCGAGCGGGCCCGCCGGGTGGTCCCAGTGCATCGGTGATCCCCCAATGGCGAGTGGAGGGCGTAGGCGTCGTTGCGGGCCCCAGGTGGTCTCCTCGATCGCATCGACGAAGTCACCGTCATCAACTGGGCGAAGCGGTCCCTCGTCTATCCGATACGGGCCGGTCTGGAGCAAGGCGGCCGTGCGGGCCAACGACAGGCGCCACCGTGAGCCGATACCTTCGGTCAGTCTTTGACGAACTCCCCGAACCGCCGATGCCGCCAAGAAGTATCCGGTGGCGTGGTCGAGGGCCTGCACCGGGAGCGGGACCGGACGTTCGGCCGCGGCCGCGAGCATTCCGGCGTGAGCGATTCCCGATGACATTTGCACGAGGCTGTCGAAGCCGCGGCGTTCATGCCACGGACCGGTCCATCCGTATGCGCACAGAGCAATATCGACGAGCGTTGGATTGAGTTCGCGACGACGGTCGTCACCGAGTCCGAGTCGCGAGAGCGCGTCGGCGCGGTACCCGTGGACAAGGACATCAGCCGTTCGCAGCAGTTCCTCAAATCTGGCTCGGTCAGCATCAAGGCGAACGTCGAGTCGTGCGCAGCGTTTGCCGAGGGTCACATCGGGAGCGACCGACGGTTCGTCCCATCCGGGTGGATCGATACGCAACACATCGGCGCCGAACCCGGCGAGGAAACGCGTGGCTACGGGGCCGGCAAGAATCCGCGTGAGGTCAAGCACGCGCAACCCGGCGAGTGGACGTCCAGGCGTTGGTCGCCATTGCCAGTCCTCGCCTCGCTCCGTCGGACGGGTTGCTACTAAAGGCTCCGTAGCGATGGCACGTCCCTGCGGGTGTTTCGTCCAGCGATCTTGCGAACGCATGGCTGCTGCACACCCGCCGGCGGCAACCACCTCGTGTTCGAGGTCCTCTGCGCTCCATGTTCGAACCGCTGCGGTAACGGCGACGCGTTCGGCTTCGACACTTAGTACCCGAAGGGCGGCCTCTCGGTGGTGCGTTGCATTGGTGTGCAGCCGTATCCAACCGTCGGACGTTTCGTAATCACCGGCCACGCTGTCCCAGATCGGCGGAAGGTCCCATCCGATCGGACGCATGGACTGGCCAAACCAGAATGACGTCAGTCGTCGGTCGACGTTCACGACCGGACGTCGTTCGGTGTTGTCGTGCACCAATCCGGCGATCTCGCCGCCTGCCGCAGCGATCGACGCCGCTGCGAGATCGGTTACTGCGAAGGCCGAGGAAAGCGCACCGTCACCAGCGAGAGTCACAGAAGCGTCGTTGACGTCGAAGGCCTGTCCGATGTCGGCCAGGAACGCGTTGCTGTTCATCAACACCAGGCTGACGACATCGTTGATCATCGGCAAGGTTGATCTTCGTCAACCCGTCACTTCAGTATGTTCACCGCTCGGGCCCCGACCACGGCGATCAACGCCAATGAGGTGAGCGACTCGGCGCCCATGATGGCCTTCATGCGAGTCGTGAGCGGCAGGGTGTCGGTGGGGCTGAACGCCGTCGAGTTCGTCAGTGACACGTAGAGGTAGTCGACGAACGACGGGCGCCACGGCGAGCTGGTAAGCGAGGCATCGGTCATCTGCGGGAAGAGGAGATCGGGATCTACCTTCACGCCGCTCACACGCGCTCGGGGGCCACCGCGATCGAGCTCCCAGAGCCACAAGCCGTAGACGATCACGCTGGTGAGCCAGATCTCGACAGCCGAGAGAATCAGCACGCGACCCGACAGTTTCGAGGTGTTCAGGAGTTGGTGAACGAGGAGACCGAGTGATGCCACATTGCTGGCGTTGATCAGGGCAACGAGAGCAATCGAAAGCGCGCGTACATCACGACCCCCGGGTGAGATTCCCTTCGGGTTCGACAGGAGCAAGATCGCGAGAATGCCCGCGGTGACGACCGGCACGAGGGCACTAGGGCCGACGGTGAGTCGCTCGGGAAGATGAAACTGGAGAACTGCTGCCGCGGCGATCGACGTAGCCGCCAACCATCGGGATTCGGTCTCACTGGACCCGCGCGGCTGCACCATAGGACCAAGTCTGACGGCAAACGATGAACCGATGCCGCTTGCCGGTCACGCAAGGAGCTCGGCGGCAACGCGGTCCGCTCGGATCACGCTGTAGATGTGGACGTCGATGCGCGACGTATCCATGCCGCAACCATCGGCCGCGAGCGAGCGCAGGATGCCTTCGTGGGTGAAGCCAACGCGCTCCAGGACTCGACACGACGCGTCGTTGCCGACGAGCACTTCGGCCGAGATGCGCTCATAGCCAACCCGGATCGCTTCACGGACCACGGCTCGCGCCGCCGCGGTGAGGTAGCCACGGCCCCGAGCGTGTGACGCCAACCAGTACCCGAGCTCGGCACTCGCCGCGGCCGGCTCCACGCGAGGCAGTCCGATACAGCCGAGCAGCGTGTCGTCGATATCGGCGAGAACGTAGGTCTTCGCCTCGTCCCCGTCGTCGATGCGCTGCTGCACCATGGTGAAGAAGGCCTCAGCTTCATTCGGACCATACGGACTGGGGACGCGCGTCCACCGAGGGATCTCGGGGTCCTGGCATGCGGCGATCATTGCGTCGGTATCGGACCGGCGCGGCAGACGAAGCCGCAGACGATCGTTGACCACGACCTCGCCGGGAAGAACACGTCGGGACATGCGAACGACGGTATCCGGCTCGACCCGTCCGTCGGCTGATGTTTTCCGATTGGTCACGGGAAAAAAGTCCCGACGATGAAAGACTCTGCTCGTTTCGTTGACTGGAGTCGCATTGCCCAATCGTGAGAAGAACATCGTGGCGGCCAAGCCGCTCGCTGCCAATGCGTCGAAGATGTCGTCGCGTGCAGGCAAAGCGAAGGAGAGTCGGTCGAAGTCGTCCGATCCTCTCGATGACATCAACCGCTCGATCATCACGGAGCTCCAGAAGGACGGGCGTCGCAGCTACACCGCGATCGCCGAGCGGGTGGGCCTGTCAGAAGCGGCCGTTCGTCAGCGCGTGCAGAAGCTGGGCGAAGACGGCGTGATGCAGATCGTGGCCGTCACCGACCCGATGAAGCTCGGCTTTCAACGCGTGGCCATGGTGGCGATGCGCGTGTCGGGCGACGCCACCCTCGTGGCCGAGGCGCTCAGCAAGATGCCCGAGGTGAGTTATGTAGTACTCGCCGGCGGCAGTTACGACCTGCTCGCCGAGGTCGTTTGTGAAGACGACGATCACCTCATCGAGGTCCTCAACACGACGATTCGCACGTACCCCGGCATTCGCGAAACCGAAACGTTCATGTATCTGCGGTTGTACAAAGAGTCGTACACGTGGGGCGTGCCGTCGGCATGAAACCCGGGCAGCGAGCAGTGAAGCGAAGCGGAGCAGCGCAGCACCAAAAGACGGAGTCGTACACGTGGGGCGTGCCGTCGGCATGAAACCCGGGCAGCGAGCAGTGAAGCCGACGTGATTGCTGGGGCGAGCAATTTGGCGGAGTTCGTCGCGGCGACCGCGGGGCGGCGCGGCAACGTGCACCGAGGCGACGGTGGTGTGGTTGTGGTGAGTCCGATTGCCATCGCCAACGGCTACGTGAATGCGGCCATTCCGCTCGTTGCCGGGTCCGGTGCTGTTTCGTTTCTCGAAACGGCGCGCTCGATCTTCGACAACGTCGGCCGAGAGTTTGTGTTGTGGGT
>JAYSTV010000175.1:0-3848 GCA_043719425.1 Acidimicrobiia bacterium
CGGGAGCGGCGGCGTGATCGGCAACTACGGCGAAATCAGCACCGACAACGGCCGTTTTGCCCTCGACCGATTCGGCCGCAACTCCGAGCTCAACGCCAATGGCGTTCCGTTCGGTCAAAGAACGCTCGACGCCCCGCCGGACTTCATTGCCCGCTACGCCCGTTTCGGCGCATCTCGAATCTGGCAAAACGCCAACATGAGCCCCGACTTCCCGGCCTCGGCCCAATCAATGGCCGGCTTGTATCCGCAATCCGGGGGCCAGCCCGTCGACGGCGTGATCAGCGTGGACCCCATCGCCCTCGCTGCGTTCCTCCAGATCGTGGGCCCCGTCACGGTCCCGAGCTGGCCGGAACCGATCACCAGCGAGAACGCCGCTCGCGTGTTGATGTTCGAGGCCTATATCGTGAAGGGCGGCGGGACCAAGGATCGCTACGAGCTGCTCGCCGACGTGGCGCAAACCGTCTGGGGCAAGCTCGCCACGACCTCCCTCCCGAACCCCAACGTGCTCATCGACGCCCTCGCCCCGGCGGTTCGCTCCCGCCATCTCCAGGTGTGGATGCGTGCTCCCGCCGAGGAGAAGTACCTCGTGACCATCGGCCTCGCCGGCAACGTGCCGCCGGTGCTCGGCGACCAGTTCGGCCTCGTCATGAACAACGACTCGGCCGGCAAGATTGAATACTTCCTCGACCGGAACGTGTCGTACGACGCCGTGATCGACCCGGCCACCGAAACCGTGTCGTCCACGGTCACCGCCACGTTCCGAAACGGCGCCCCGTCGAGCGGCCTTCCCGACTACATCATCGACAACCTCACGCCAGGCGAAGACCTCCCCAACGGCACCAGCCGTCTGTACCTGTCGCTCTATTCGCCCCTGGAACTCACCGGCGCCACGGTGAACGGCCAACCGCTCGAACTGGAATCGGAAATCGAGTTCTCCCGCCACGTGTACAGCGGCTTCATCACGGTGCCGTCGAAGGGTGAAGCGACCGTGGTGGCGAAATTCGCCGGACCGATCGCCGGCGTCGGACAGAACTACCGGCTCGAAGTGTTCCGGCAACCCTTGGCCCGCCCGGAAACGTTGGCCGTTTCGGTGCGCACGAAGGACAGGAAGGTCCTTGACCCGGTAGCCGGGCTGGTCGCCACCCCGGGTGCTGTCCTCCGGGGGCAGGGCACCGAGCGATCCGTCGAGAGCTTTATCGCCCGCATCGGCTCCACTTCGGCACAACGCTGACAGCGTTCACATGCGCTCGGTGTGACCGATCGTTCACAAATGAATCGTTTGGACCGTTGCCGGACCCGGCGGCCTGCACTAGCATTTGGGCGGTGAGCACGCGCATTGCCCTCGGCAGGACCCTGGCAGCGGCTTTCGGCTGCGCCTCAGCGGGATTCGGCGCCGTTATACTACTCTCCGTGGCCGCCGGTTCGGCCTCGGCACAAACCCCTCCGGTCGTGGCGTTCGTCTACGACTCCAGTACAACCGTTTTGGCTCCAACGGTGCCTCCGATCATCGTGCCGCCGAACTCCGCTCTGCCGGCCCCGGCACCCTCAGTGCTTGGCATCGTCGTCGAAACCACGACCACGGCAGCGCCCACCACGACGAAGCTGCCCGTGCCGGCGATCGTGCTCGGATCCAGCATCACCACGTCGACCAAGTTGAAGACCGAAGTGCTGGGCGAAGTCCTCACCTCGCCAGCGTTTACCGGCTCGAACTCGGTGCCCACGGCTCTTGCTGGTCTCGGTTTGTTCGCCGCTGGCTTGGTGCTGGTAGTCGGCGCCCGCCGACGTCGCCCCACCACTGCGTAGCGGCTACAGCCACACGTCGCCCGACCCGGCTCGCCCGGGAACTGGCGCCTCCGCCACGGCCCCACACGTTGGGCACCACGGACGCCACGTAAGCGCAGTGCCGCACACCTCGTGGGTCCGTTGCTCCGGTAGTCCGTGCTGTCGTGCGCCCCACGACGACAGCACACCCAAGACCGTGGCCAACTCTCGTCCGGTCGTGGTCAGGTCGTAGGCCAGACGGCGCGGCCGGTCCTGGTAGGGCGTCGACACCAGCAGTCGCTCGGTCTCCAGATGACGCAGGCGGGCGGCCAGCACGTTGGGGGCGATGCCGATCACCTCGGCGGCGAGCTCGTTGTAGCGCCGCGGCCCATCGAGCAGGGCTCGAGCGATCAAGAGCGACCATCGGTCGCCGACCTGGTCAAGGGCGAGGGCAAGCGCGGCGTCATGCATGCCACCAGTGTCGCAGAACTTGGTCGTCGCGTGTAACTTGTCATTTGCAAGTCACTATCGACAAGGATTCCTATGCCTTCCTCCCCCGCCGCCACGCTCAACTCCGTCCTCTCGGCCGCCGCCGCCACGGCCTCGGCCGCCACCGTCTCCATCGGCCGCGACGGACGAGGCTCCGGCTTCGTCATTGCCGACGGCGTTGTGCTCACCAACGCCCACACCCTTCGCGCGTCGACCACCCAGATCCGCTTCGCCGACGGCCGCACGGTGCAGGGTGAAGTCCGAGCCAGCGATGCCGACGGTGACCTGATCGCCATCACGGTCGACACGGCCGGTGTTGCGCCGTTGGCCATGGCCGACGCCACCCCCGCGCCGGGCGCCCTCGTGATCGCCGCCCACGGCAACGGGAGCGTGGCCGTCGCCCACGTGGCCGCCACCGGACGCTCGTTCCCCGGGCCTCGTGGCCGCTCCATCGCCGACGCCCTGGAACACACGGGTTCGTTGGCCCGTGGCGCGTCGGGCGGTCCGCTCGTCGACATCGACGGCCGCCTCGTCGGTGTCAACACCAACCGCTCCGACGCCGGGTACCAGGCCATCGCCACCACCGGCGCAGTTCGTGCCCGCCTCGACGCGCTCGTCGCCGGGACCTCGTTCCACCGACGCCAGCTCGGCGTGGCGCTCGCTCCGGCGTCGACTGCAGCACAGATCCGTCGCGCTGCGGGTCTCCCCGAAGCGGTCGGGCTCCTCGTCCGCAGCGTGGCCGACGAGTCGCCAGCGGCCCGGGCCGGCCTCACCCAGGGCGACGTGATCACCGGCGCCGACAGCGCGCCCACGGAGACGCTCGATCAGCTCGCCGCCGCTCTCGCCACCCCCGCCGAAACCGTCGTGCTCACGATCATCCGCGGAATTGAAACGGTGGAAGTCACCGTGTCCTTCGCCCTGCCATCAGAGGCACCAGCCGCATAGGGCGGCCACTTCAGTCGAGGGTGATCTCGTGGACCTCGACGCCGTAAACGGCACAGATGTCGAGAAGCACTCCCGAAGTCGAGCTAAGGGCAAGGGCCGCATTGAGAGTCATGGCCGCGGCCGCTGCCTCAGCCTGAAGGTGGCTCAGTCGACCGTGGGTGGCAGCAGTTCAGGGTCGGACGCCGCGACGCGGTTCAGAGCTTCAGTAAGACCGCCAGACCGGTCCCACTCGTCAAGAACAGCTTGCGCAGTAGGGCTGAGCGGCTCCCACCGTCTCTGCTCTATGTCGGGGTCGATCGCGGCGGCGGCCAACAATCGACGGCGTGCCTCCGTTTCGACGCGAACAGTACTCATGTCCCCCATTGAGGCTCGTTCATGGTGACTACGGAAGGGCTACCCGTTCGAGGGCGCCGCGAACTCCTAGAAGCGCTGGTCAGTTGGCTGGGAGATACTGGTCGCCGGCATCGGCGCCGTAGAACTTCACGTCGATCCGCCACCGGTCCGGTCCGCCGCCCGCGGCTTTCGAGGTGACCTCGATGTTCCAGCGAATCGTTCGCTCCGTCTGCACGTTGAGCACACGGCTCACGTAGTCCGTGAGGGTGCGATCTTCCGGGTCCTTCACCGACGCGCATGAGTCTTTGTCGAGGGCGACG
>JAYSTV010000176.1:0-3842 GCA_043719425.1 Acidimicrobiia bacterium
CGGTCGAGCGATGGTTCTTGGATCTCCGTCACTCCCACGGGAGCGTTCGGTCGGAGGGCCTCGGGCGCGCCCGTCTCCGCGACCAGAAAGTGGTGCGCCCAAAGTTGCAAGCGCGGGCTGGCGGCCGGGTCGAGGAACAACCCCGGCACCAGATCACTGAGGTCGCTTCGTCGACGCCACACGCCGACCACAAAGCGAGAAACATCGCACGAGGCGGTTGGTTCGGTCGATGCCGCCCAGTCCAGGAACGCCTCGGGGTCGCGGGGCGCGTGCGGGTCTCGACGCAGCGCGTCGAGCACGATGTCGGCTAGCGAGCGGGTCGCCGTTTCCGGATCGTAGGGTTCGATAATCTCTCCGTCGGTTCCCATGCTCAACGAGCACGGTACCCGGCCACCATGGGGTCGGGGAACTACCGTCGACGCCGATGACTGCGCCGATCACTGAAGCCCCGGCGTTGCGGGCCGGTGCCCTGACCGCCGTCGTCTACGTCGGGACGTACCCGGAGCGCTATTTGGTCGCCGTTCGCTCGCTTTTGGAGCGTACTGACATCGACGTGGTCGTCGGCTGCTTGTACACCCAGTTCCTGTCGACCTTTGCCGGCCTCGGACCACGCGTCGAAGCGCGCATGGTTGGCTCGGTCTCGGAGCTGATCAATGTGGTCTATGCCGAGCGTCGGACCCATGTCGCCGCCGTGAGCGAACCATGCGTTCTCCCATCCGAACCGTTTGCCATCGCGCTCGCGTGGCTGGGTGATGACCTTCGCTACGCCACGGTGTCATTCCTCTCGAACGCCGCCGACTTCCTCTCGTTTCCGACCCGCAACCTGCCCCAGGATCGTGCGCCCGACGGGACCGACGAGCAGTCGATCACTCGACGCCTCCGCGCCCTCGCGCCGGCCGCGGAGCCGGCTCCTGTGCCGTATGCCGCTGGTCCGATCGTGGTGCTCAGTGCCGCTGCGCTTGGCGCCGTGGGCGAAGTGGTGGCACCCGCCTCGGCCCGGTTCGACATCGCCGTGGCCGACTTCAGCGTGCGCGCCCGCGAGAAAGGCTTCATCGACGTTAGTGATACGTCGACATATGTTCTCCGGCCGAGCGACCTTGCCATCGAAGCGATCGACACGACGCTGACCCCCGACGACCGGGGGTGGCTGTTGCATCGCCATCAATCGATGGTGGCCTTCGTTGATCACGAGCGGCGTAGCGGAGACTCTTCGTTCGCTCTCGCCCATCAAGTGGCCCGAGTCAAGGTCAACGGCCTGCGCATTCTCATTGACGGTTCGTGCTTCGGACCGAACCAGGTCGGCACCCAGGTGGCCACTACCCACACGATACGCGCGCTTAGCGAACACCCCGACGTGGCCGAGGTGTGCGTGGCCCTGCCGGGTCCGGTGCCCCGCTACGCTGCCGAAGTACTGACTGCGCCGAAGGTGGTGGCCCGCGCCGTGCTTGCCGGTGACCTCGCTTCGTTTGCCCCCATCGATGTGGCCTACCGACCGTTCCAGCCGACCCCCGGCTGGGACGTGGCCCGTTGGCGCGGCGCCGGCGTGCGATTCGTCGTGAGTGTGCTCGACACGATTGCCTTTCACAACGGTGGCTACTTCGCCAGTACCGGCGAGTGGATGGCGTATCGCGCCTTCCTCGAAGAGTGCGTGCATCAGGCCGACGCGGTCACGGTCATCAGCGACGACGTGATCGACCAGATGGTCCTGCACTGTTTCCCGATCGAACGGTCGCGCATCGTCGGCGTGGCCCTCGGAACCGAGCACCTTCGCGGTGACGAAACGGCGGAGCTTCCGGACGAACTCCGCGCCCGTGGCTTCGTCGGTGGAGCATTCGCGCTCTGCTTGGGGGTGAACTACACCCACAAGAACCGCGAGCTGGCCCTCGACGCGCATGAGCTCGTGCGCGCCGCCGGTCATGATCTCGCCTTGGTGTTCGCCGGGCCATCGGTCCCGCACGGCACCACTCGCGCGCTCGAAGCGCGACGTGGTCCGCGTGAGCACGTCTTCGTGTTGCCCGAGTTGCGGGAGAGCGAGCGCAACTGGCTGCTTCGTCATGCCTCGATCGTTTGGTATCCGACCTCCGCGGAAGGGTTCGGTTTCGTGCCGTTCGAAGCAGCTGCGTTCGGTACGCCGGCGGTCGCCGTCGACTTCGGACCGGTCCGCGAGCTGGCCGGTCGACGCTTCGGTGGCGACGTGCCGGTACTCGCCACCGATTGGTCACCGACCGCATTGGCGGCGGCGGCCTGTTCGTTGCTCGATGATCCCGACTTGGCCCGTCGACACGTGGAGACACTCGTCGCCGCTGGCGATCGGTACAGTTGGAAGGCCACCGGGGACGCACTCGTGGAGCTGTTCCGACGAGTCCTTGGCCAACCCCGCCGCTGAACCACAGAGTGAACACGAGCCCACAATGACGAACGCCGAAACAGACCAAGCCACCACCGCAGCTCACGTTGAAGAAGTAAGCGCGCTGAGCATCTCCTCCGACGAGCTCACCCGTCGCCTGGATCGTCTCAATCTCACCCAGGCGTTGCTCGATTTCGAATTGGCCAATGCCCGGGTGCTCGATCTCACCGCCCGGCTCGTGGAGTCCAACAAACGAGTGCTCTCGCTCCAGACCAACGCCGACATCGTGAACGCAGAACGAGATGCGGCGACAAAAGGTCTCGACGGGGCCCGCGTCGACATCGCCGAACTGCAGCGTCGCCTGGCCGAGATCGAGGCGTCGAACACCTATCGCGCCGCCCGTACGCTCAGTTCGCTCGGCCGGTTTCGACGTTTCCTCCGGTGACCCGCGCCCGGGTCCTGATCGCCGTTCTCGTTTACAACGGCCGCGCCTTCGTTCCGCGCACGCTCGACTCGCTCGCCCACCTTCGGGCGTCGACGGAGGAACACGACGTGGATGTGGTCGTCCTCGACGATGCCTCGCCCGAGCCGGGTTGGAGCGAGGAACTCGCCGGGCTCAGTCTTGAACGTGGCCTTGGGTTCTACGTCTCCCCGCGCAACCTCGGCATTCCCCGCAACATGTCGCTCGGCCTGCTGCTCGCTGAGGACCAGGCCTACGACTACGTGGTGATCCTCAACAGCGATGTGGTCGTTCCCGCCAACATGGTGGATGCGATGGTTGCTGCGGCGAGATCGGGCGAGCACATTGGCACGGTGACGGCGTGGTCGAACTCGTCATCGATCTTCTCGTTGCCCAACGAAATGGCCGACGAGGTGCTCGGCGACCAGGGAACCGTCGATGCGGTTTCGGCCGAGTTGTTCGACGAGTTCGGAGCCACCACCGTTGATCTGCCGACCGGGGTCGGGATGTGTTTGATGATTCCTGCTTCGGCCATCACCACCGTTGGACTCTTCGATCCCGTCTTCGGCCGCGGCTACTGCGAAGAAGTCGATTGGTGTCGTCGTGCGGTGGCGGCGGGACTGCGCAACGTGCTCGCCCTCGGAACGTTCGTGTACCACGTTGGTTCGGCGACGACTCGAACGGCGGGCCTACTGGCACCGGGCGAGAAGACCGTCAACGTCAACGAAGACATCATCGACCAGCGCCATCCCGGCTACCGGGCCGAACTGCAGGCCTGGGTCGATGCCGGAACGCTGGACCCGTTCGTGACCCGTGGTCTCGCCCGGCTCGTATCGACCCGAGCGCGGACCGACGGCTACGTGCTCGAAGCGAGCTGGCTGCGTCGACGCGATCCGGACCCGGCCGGCGATGCCCGGGTCCGCATTGCCGTCGATCCCGATGGCGTTGGACCTCTCGTCGAGGCCGAGGTCGACGGTTGGCGGTCGGTGGTACCGGTCGGTCCCGACGGGATCCTGGCCGCCGTGTCGACGTTCG
>JAYSTV010000177.1:0-3841 GCA_043719425.1 Acidimicrobiia bacterium
CCCCGGCACAACAAGTCGTCGCCGAGATCGAAGCGATGGGAGGCGCAGCAATTGCCAACGGCGACGACGTCAGCAGTTGGAGCGGTGCCGAGCACATGATCCAACTGGCGATCGACACGTTTGGCGACCTCCACGTGCTCGTGAACAACGCGGGAATACTCCGCGACCGCATGCTCGTGAACATGACCGAAGCGGAGTGGGACGCGGTGATCCAGGTGCATCTCAAGGGCACCTTCGCGCCGGCGCGCCACGCTGCTGCATATTGGCGAGAGCAGCACAAGGCCGGCAAGGACGTCGATGCCCGCATCATCAACACCACATCCGTGTCGGGCATTTATGGCAACCCTGGCCAGACCAACTACGGGGCCGCGAAGATGGGCATCGCGTCGTTCAGCATCATCGCCGCACTCGAACTTTCCCGTATCGGCGTCACGGTCAATGCCATCTCCCCGGGCGCGCTCACCCGTCTCACCGAGAACCTGATGGGCGAAGTGAACGACAAGCTCCGCGAGACACGCGGACCCAACTGGATCGCACCAATTTGCGCGTGGTTGGCAAGCCCGCTCTCACGCAACGTCACGGGCCGCGTGTTTCAAGTCGCCGGCGACGAGATCGCCATCGCCGAGTCTTGGCACAAGGGTCCAGCCGGCCGCAACACCCTCGATCCCGAGGCCCTCACGCCAGTGATCGCCGAGCTCATGGCGCAAGCTCGACCCAACGCCGACATGGGTGGCAACGACGCAGAAGGACCCGGACGGCCCGGCCGCTCGATCTAACTCCCGTCTCGGGGCTTTCGCTCAAGGGGCCTATCGGCAGACGAAAACGATGCCCGGAGCGTGGGTCTCACGACTCAACATTCATTCGATTCATCAACATTGATGATCGACGTCCGTCCCAACCCCGGGAACCTTTGACCACTCTAAGTGGTCGAAAAGGATTTCGGAATGAAGCGCACAGCAGGATGTCGAACCGTCGGAGCGCTTGTTGGCGCCCTCTTGATCGGTACCACGATCGGTGCCCCGGGCGCCTTTGCCGCCAAGAAGGACGGTACGAGTTCCACCCTCGCCGTCACGACGGTCGCGCCGACGACCACGATAACGGCACCGACAACGGCACCGACAACGGTGCCAACCACGGTTCCGCCGAGCACCACGATCGTCACGACGACAACCGCAAAGCCGGCCACGGCCACCACGACGACTATCACGGCGCAAAAGAAGACCCTGGCTACGGCGACCACGGCGACCACGGCGACCACGGCCCCGTCCGTGGCCGCCTATGCAAACGATGCGGGATCGCTGCACCGAATCACTGCCCAGATCCGGGCCGACCAAATGTGGGAACGCGGGGCGACCGGCGCCGGCATCGACATTGCGGTCATCGACACCGGAGTGAGTCCCGTCCCCGGACTCGCCGGCAAAATCATCAACGGGCCGGACCTCTCCCTTGACGTGCCATTTTCGTCGTACCCCGGTCTCGACGCCTACGGCCACGGCACCCACGTGGCGAGCATCGCCGCCGGACTCGACATCGGCACGGGTTCGCTCACCGATGACACGCGATTCGTCGGCGTGGCGCCGGGATCTCGGATCGTCAACGTGAAGGTAGGGGCCTACGACGGCGCCACCGACGTCTCCCAGGTCATCGCCGCCATCAACTGGGTGGTCCAGCACAAGAACGACAACGGGCTGAATATCAAGGTGATCAACCTCAGCTTTGGGGCCATGAGCACGAACTCCTCCGCCGACGACCCGCTGTCATGGGCCGCTCAGGTGGCGTGGCGCAATGGCATCACGGTGGTTGCCTCGGCCGGAAACGATGGGCCCGGATCAAAGGTCAGCAGCCCGGCCTACAACCCCAGGGTTATCGCCGTCGGTGCCGTCGATCAGGCCGTGTCGCCCCTGACTTCGACGGCCTTCACTAGCGCCGCCGGCTGGCGTCAGCCCGACATGTGGGCTCCCGGGTCACGAGTCATGGGTCTGCGCGATCCCGGCTCGTTCGTTGACACGCACTACCCGGCTGCTGCGGTTGGCTCACGCCTTTTCCGGGGCTCCGGAACGTCGCAGGCCGCCGCCGTCGTGTCAGGAGCAGTCGCATTGCTGGCCGGCGCCTATCCAAACTCGTCACCCGATCAGATCAAGATGGCCTTGATCTTCTCGGGCCAGGATGTCTCGGGGGCGTTCACCAACTTCATTCAGGTTGACAAGGCCGCCGATCTCTTGGCCAAGTGGGGCCCGTCGAAGGAGACGCCGAGCACGATCTATGGGACTCCCGGACGTGGCTCGATCGAAGCGACCCGCGGCGGCACCCATCTGTCCTTCAACGGTGTGCTCCTCGATGGCGAGCGCGACATCTTCGGGAACCCGTGGGACGGGGTGGCGTTTGCCGACGCCACGTTCAATCGGACGTCGTGGACCGGTGGAACGTTCAACGGCGCCAACTGGGCCGGGGCCGGGTGGGCCGGAGCGAACTGGGCGGGAGCGAACTGGGCCGGAGCCGGATGGGCGGGAGCTGGATGGGCCGGAGCCAACTGGGCCGGGGCCGGATGGGCCGGAGCGAACTGGGCCGGAGCCAACTGGGCCGGGCTGGGCTGGAAAAGCTACGGCTGGCGAGGGGCCGTTTGGGGCTGAGCCCCGAGTCCTGCCTCAAGGCGTCTGGCCAAGGTGACGATCCACAAGCACCGGTCGGTTGCCAAAGCCACCGGTCCTGGGAAGTCCATCGATGAATGAATCGCCGTCAAAGGTCCGACCGAGCACCGTCAGGGTCGTCATCCTCGCCGCCCTGCTCGGCACGTTCGGCGCGACGCTGTCCCTCTGGGTCGTTCACCATCGAGTCGACCTTCCGCTGGGCCTTTCCTTCGGATGGCTGCTCGCAGCGTTCTTCGTCGCCGCCTCTGCTCCCCTGTTCCTTGAGGTGGAGTCCAATACCTTCTCGCTCTCCCTTTCCGAGATCCCAATGGTGTTGGCCCTTCTGTCGTTACCGCGCGGGTCGCTTGTGCTGGCGGCCCTCGGCGGCTGGCTCATCAGCCAGGTGTTCAACCAACGACGTTCATTGATCCGGTTCGTTTTCAATGCCCCCTTGACGTTGTTCGAAGTCGCCGTCGCCGTTGCCGTTTTCGATGCGTTGACGTCCGACGTTCACGTCAACGATTGGCGGACGTGGATCGCGCTCATCGCCGCGCTTTCAACCGCGATCGTGTTCTCGACAAGCGCGGTGAACCTGGTCATCGTGCTGAGCGGCGACACGATGACCTTGCGCCAAGCGACACGCCACGTGTTCCTCGGCGTCGTCAATGCGCTCATGGCCACGGCGCTCAGTGTCCTTGCGGTCATGGTTCTTCGTCAGACGCCAGTGGCCATTCTCCCGATCGCCATCCTCGCCGGCATCGTCATCTTGCCCATGCGACGCCAAGCGAAACTGCAACGTCGATACGACAGCCTTCTCCTTCTCCACGAGTTCACCGCAGGCCTCACGACTTCAAGCGATTTGTCAGCCACGTTGCAGAGTGTTCTGACTGAAACCGCGAGGGTTCTACGGGCGGCGAACGCGACCATCGTGCTCCCTCGCCACGATGACCATGTGCGTCATTCCCTCGGTTCGGATGGAAACGAAGTTCCACAACCTGGCGATACCGTCTGGATGTCAGTCGTGGTTCACGGGCAGCCGATGTGTCTCGAGCGAGGTTCGACCGGAGCCAATGGTTACCTACAAGAACACGGCATAAAGGACATGATGGCCGTGCCCTTGCTGCACGGTGAAGACGTGATCGGCGCACTCGTTGTGAGCGGTCGACTCAGTGACGTGAGCACGTTTGACAACGACGACCTTTCGATCTTCGCGA
>JAYSTV010000178.1:0-3841 GCA_043719425.1 Acidimicrobiia bacterium
AGGCCCGTCGGTCGGTCAGCTCAGTGAGCTGGCCGATTTTGCGTTCTTGGACCAAGCAAGGCCAGAGCCAAGGAGTCGCTCCGGACATCGTGGCGAATACTCGCGATGTTGTGCTCCACAAGTTCCCGTAGCTCGTTGATCGGCGCACGGAGGCCGCATTTCGTCAGACGACGATGAGCTCGATCGTGGGATCGAGAAACGAAAGGTCGCTGGGGTCCGACGTCACCACATGCTGTCCCGATCGACGAGCGCACACCACGACATGAGCATCGACCACGTCGGCGGTGCCGCTCGCGCCAAGGAGTCTCCCGACGTTCACGGCGTCGACCCGGTCGAGCGCGACGAGGTCGCTCGATGGCTGCCGGATCAGACGCGAGAGCCGGGCTTGACGGTCAGGACGGCGGATCGCCTGAGCAAGCGCCGACGACGGAATCGTGACTCGACTATTCGTTTCGATGGCGCGGGCGAGAAGCACAATGACGCGACGGTCGTTCCGATCCAGCGCGATGAGCCCGCCGGCGTCGAAGGTGACGCCGGCCATCAGGCCGCCGATCGTCGTCGGGACTTTGGAACGCCGAGCGCGGCGTCGGCCCAGGCGCGCTCATCGGCCGACATCGGTCCGCCGCTCTCCTCAAGGGCTTGGCCAAGCATGGCCCCCCACCCGGCAACATCGTCGAGCGCAACACCAACGGCGTGCTGAACAAAACCGGACACGCTCGCCGCCCGACCCGAGCTCACGAGGGTCCGCACCTGTTGGAGCTGCTCATCGTCCAACGTGATTGTTACCTTCTTTGATGCCATACCAATCACCATACTGGCGACCGGTCGGCGAAACAAGACCACGGGCCCGGCGTTGGTACCGTCGCGAGCGTGCCTCGACTTCATGCTCTGACCGTGTCCGACGCGCCGGAAGCTTTCGCCGGACTCGGGTTTGTCATCGACGGTGTCTCCGTTCCCATCGGGTCGACCGCCTTGGTCTGCTCCGGGAACGACACGGCCGGGCGAGGCGTCACCGACTGGCTCTTGAGCGCCGACGACGGTCCTCTGCCGAGTTCGATCGATGGTCTCCTCACCGGATCCATCACCTATGGCGACGCGGTCGCCGCGCCGATGCCGGCTGCGCCCGATCACCCGAACGGCGTGGTCGCCATCGACCACCTCGTGGTGATGACGCCCGACGTCGATCGCACGGTTGCCGCGCTCGTTGACCTCGACATCGAGTGCCGCCGTCGGCGGGAAGGCGCGGCCTATGGACGCGAGACGATGCGTCAGGCCTTCTTCTGGCTCGGCACCGGCGACAACCGAGTGATCCTCGAAGTTGTTGGACCGGAGCTCGTCGACCCGGCCAAGGCCAACGACCCGGCCCGGTTCTTCGGTCTCGCCCTCACGTGTCGCGACCTCGACGAAACGGTCGCCTTCTTCGGCGACCTGATGAAGCCACCGGTCAACGCTGTGCAAGAAGGCCGACGCATCGCCACGCTCAGCTCGCGCGCCGGACTAGGCGTGGCCCTCGCCCTCATGAGCCCCCACCGCTAGGTCGGCCGCTAGCGCAGCGTGGCGAGGCGTGAGACTGCTTCGTCGATCACGTCGCCGCGTTTGCAGAAGGCGAAGCGGATCATCGACGAGCCGGCGCCCGGAGTGGCGTAGAACACCGATGTGGGGACCGCCACCACGCCACAACGTGATGGAAGCGCTCGGCAGAACGAGAGGCCGTCGTCATTCGTATGCGCGCTGATGTCAGCAATGACGAAGTATGTGCCACGGGGGATATACACATCGAATCCCACCGACTGCAATCCATCGAGGAGCCGATCGCGTTTGCCTGAGAGCGACAACGCCAAGTCACGGAAATACTCGGGGCCCAGCTCGTTGAGACCGTGGGCCACCGCGAACTGAAACGGGCCGGCCGAGACGTAGGTCAGGAACTGTTTCGACGTGCGCACCGCGGTCACGAGCTCTGGGGTCGACGTGGCCCAGCCAACCTTCCAACCGGTGAAGGACAACGACTTCCCGGCCGATCCAATCGTGACGGTGCGCTCGGCCATGCCGGGGAGCGTGGAAATCGGCGTGTGAATCGCATCGTCGAAGAGCAGATGTTCATACGCTTCATCAGCCAACACCACGAGGTCGTGATCGATAGCGATCGACGCGATGCCGGCCAGCGTCTCTTCGTCGAACACCGTGCCGGTTGGATTATGCGGCGAGTTGATGACGATCACTTTGGTGCGCGGCGTTACTGCAGCGCGGAGTTCGTCGAGATCCGGAAGGAACGTCGGCGGACGGAGGGTGACCGCCACGACCGTTGCTCCGGCCATGGCCACAGCCGCCGGATAGGAGTCATAGAACGGTTCGAGCAGGAGGCATTCGTCACCCGGGCCGAGCAGCGAAATCAGTGTGGCCGCGATGGCTTCGGTGGCGCCGGCCGTGATCAACACCTGCCGATCGGGGTCGAGATCGATGCCATAGTACGCGCGCTGATGATCAGTTACTGCGAGACGGAGTTCGGGGATTCCCGGCCCGGGCGGGTATTGGTTGCCACGGCCGCTCATGATCGCTTCGATGGCTGCCTGCTTGATGATGTCGGGCCCATCGGTGTCGGGAAATCCCTGACCGAGATTGATCGAACCGGTGGCGGTGGCGAGCTGGGACATCTCGGCGAAGATCGTCGTGCCGAAGCCCCCGAGGCGCGGGTGAAGTCGGGTGGTCACTGCGGTGGCTGGGTGAGGACGCGTGTATCGGAGGTGGTGTCGTCGACGAGCCGTGCTCCCGGTTGCTGCGTGATCGGCGGCACCGATTTTCCGATCAGGTTCAACCCGACGATCGTGGGCAGGACGAGCGCCGCGGCGAGCACGATCAGGACGGCAATGAAGAGCCGACGCCGTGACCTACTCCCCCCAACGGTGTGCTCGAACTTGGCCGGCCGAGCCGGGGCCGTTGTTGTCGCCACGCCCCGGCCTGTGGAGCGGTGCTTGCGTTTGTTGCGCTTCGCGCTGGACTGAGCCACGACACAATTCTCGCTCACGAGCGTCGATGCAGCGAGCACCCTTTCGACGAACCGTCCAACATCAGTCACGATGGACGAATGCACATCCCTGAAGATCCGTTGCCTCAGCGGAGCTGGGTGACTCTGTTCGTGGATATCTCTGATCGCATCGCCACGCTCACGCTCAACCGACCGGCGCAGCGAAACGCATTGTCGAGTGAGCTGCTCCTTTCGTTGCGGACCGAGATGGCCAACGCGGATGGCAACGACGAGGTCGACGTGATCATTCTCACCGGTGCCGACCCCGCCTTCTCGGCCGGACTCGACCTGAAGGAGCTCGGCAGCACCGGGGCCAACCTGGTAGGTCCACAACCATCGACGGAACGCCGCAGCACTCCCGGACGCCCGTGGGAACCCACCATCAAGCCGGTCATCGGAGCCATCAATGGCGTCGCCGTTACCGGTGGCTTCGAGCTGGCCCTGCAGTGTGACTTCCTGGTCGCGAGCGAACGAGCGGCGTTCGGCGACACCCACGCCCGAGTTGGCATCCTTCCCGGGTGGGGCCTTTCCGTTCTCCTGCCCCAGGCCATCGGTGTCCGACGAGCCATCGAGATGTCACTCACCGGCAACTTCATCGACGCCACGCAGGCCCATCGTCTCGGCCTGGTCAATCACGTGGTGCCCCACGATGAACTCTTGCCCACGGCACGGCGTCTGGCCGCTGACATCGCCGGAAACGACGCAGCGTCGGCGCGTGAACTACTGGGCAGTTACCGCGCTATTCACCGTCTTTCCGTTGGCGACGGTGAGCAGCACGAACTCTCCGTTGGCCGGCAATGGTCGCGTCGGTACCGTCCG
>JAYSTV010000179.1:0-1570 GCA_043719425.1 Acidimicrobiia bacterium
CGACGGTGCCTTCATCGCCGATGGACTGGTATGGCCCGATCGCACGCCGCACCCTGGTTTGCTCGAGGCCAAGGCCGTGTTCGCCCCGATTCAGATCGAGGCGGTCAACCTTGCTCGGGGCATTCTTCGTGTGGTGAACGACTTCGAAGTCACCAGTCTGGCCAACGTGTCATTCGCCTGGTCAACGTCGACCGGCGAGTCCGGTACGTTCACGGCGCCGCGGACCGACGCCGGTCAGACCAGCGAGGTTCGGCTGCCGATCTCGCTCCGCCCGGGGAGTGCCGATGGCTGGCTCACGGTTCGGGCGACGCTCCGGTCGGCCACAACATGGGCTCCAGCCGGTCATGAGCTGGCGGTATGCCAAGTCGTTGTTCCTGCGGAGCGAGCACGGCGGGTTCGCCGGACAACCACGACGGTGTCAGACGGTGAGAACGCCGTGGTTCACGTGTCGGATGCGGGTGAGCTCAGGAGTATCCGTTGGCGCGATCGCGAGGTTCTCGCCGAGCCCTTGCGGCCCACGATCTGGCGCTCTCGCATTGACAACGACGGCGTCGAGCCGGGCACGCTCGGCATCCCGGGGATTCACTCGAGCTGGCTCGGATGGAACCTGCGGGCGACCCCACGACCGATCGACACAAGACGGAACACCGAACGACGGGGGGTGGCCACGACGACGACCAACGTCACGATCGATGGAGTGGTCCTTCGCCAGACGACGACCGTCGCGGGGAGAACGATTCACGTTGCGTGTGAGGCGACCGTCCCGGAACACCGCGGTGACCTTCCCCGACTCGGGCATCGGTTCGCCCTCGCACCGGGCGCCGATTGGCTGTCGTGGCGGGGACGCGGCCCCCTCGAGAGCTACTCGGACCGCATCGCCGCGGCGCCGCTTGGGGACTGGTCTTCGACTGTCGATGGCCAGTACGTGCCGTACATGCGGCCCCAGGACCACGGTCATCACGTCGATTCCACGGCGTTCAGCGTGAGCGCTGGAGATGAGCCGCTCGTCGCGATCGAAGCCGGTCCGGGGGAGCGGTTCTCCTTTGCCGTGCGCCGTCACTGCGACGAAGACTTGGCGGCGGCCTCGATCCCGCCGGAACTGCCAAAGCGACTGGAAACCTATGTGCACGTTGATCATCGTGTCCGCGGCGTGGGCACCGGTTCCTGTGGTCCCGACACGCTTCCGCAGTACCGCATCGGTGCCGGGGTCTACCGATGGAGTTGGACGCTCACCCTTCTCGGTTGATGGCCGGGGCCGCGGGAACCACGACGCCTTCGTGGAGTGTCGAACGCGTGTCGAACGAGCAAACGACAGACCATTGGACTGGGCTTCATTGGGCTGCTCATCGCCATGAGCATCACTGCCGTTGCTGGCGCGGCCAGCGCAAAGGTGACCGTTGGAGTGATCAACGCGAGGCCCGACTATCTCGTTGGTGGCGTGGCGCCGATTCTCGTCGTCGGCGCGTCGTGGCCCTCGTCCCTCGGCCGATCACCAGGCTCGACGTGAATGACACTGTCCAACGAGTCAGTCCGACGCGAGTCGGTGGCGTTCGGTCAGCCACGAGGAGTG
>JAYSTV010000180.1:0-9346 GCA_043719425.1 Acidimicrobiia bacterium
CTTGGCCGGGCCGAGCCGAGGGGCGACGACGTGCACCGCGAGACGGGCCAGGGGCGAGAACGTTGGTCCGGCGAGGACCCGGGCGGCGAAGCCGAAGGCCAGCGTGAACAGCAGAAACGTCCATCGAGTGAGAAGAAAGAGGCTCGCCTGGGCGACGACGCCGGTGGCGACAACCCGCGCCGCCTTTTCGTTCACCGTGGCGGGAAAGCGGAGCCAGTTCGGACGCATGCCTCCACTCTACTGGCAATTCCCGATAAATCCAGTCGGCTTTATCGGGTTTTACCCGCCGAGGCGGCGCCGCCTACGTTCGAGCGATGACCTCTCTCTTCGACATCACCGGAAAAGTTGCCCTCGTGACCGGCGGAACCCGCGGCATCGGGCTCATGATCGCCACCGGATTCGTCGAGGCCGGCGCCAAGGTCTACGTGTCGTCACGCAAGGCCGACGCCTGCGCCGAGACCGCCGATGCCCTCAACGTCATTGCCCCCGGGTCGTGCGTCGCCATTCCGGCGGACCTGTCGAAGGAGTTCGAGTGCCAGCGGTTGGCCGAGGCGATCGCCGCCCGCGAGCCGAAGCTCGACATCCTGGTGAACAACGCCGGCGCCACCTGGGGCGTACCGATCGAAGAGTTCGACGAAGCGGCGTGGGAACGGGTTCTCTCGCTCAATGTGAAGGGCGTGTTCCACCTCACCAAGTTCTGTATCCCGCTGCTCCGGGCGGCCGGCACGGCCGAGGCTCCGTCGCGTGTCATCAACATCGGCTCCATCGACGGGATCGGCGTGCCGACCCTCGAGACGTATTCGTACTCTGCGTCGAAAGCGGCGGTGCATCAGCTCACCCGCCACCTGGCCAAAAAGCTCGCGCCACTGGTGACCGTGAACGCCATCGCCCCGGGACCCTTCGAGTCGAAGATGATGGCCGCCACCCTCGCCACCTTCGGCGATTCGATCGCCGCCAACGCGCCGCTCAAGCGCATCGGCCGACCCGACGACATGGCCGGTACCGCCATCTTCCTCTCCTCTCGCGCCGGCGCCTACCTCACCGGCGCAATCATCCCCGTCGATGGCGGCATCGCCACGCTGCGGTAGCGGCGCGTGGCGGCAGTTCTTGTGCACCCAGTCGCTCCCGGAGCGACCCTGAGCACGAGCATCAGAAAAAGGTAAGTACGCGCGCTTAGTTCTTCGGCGTGAACTGGGCGGTGAGTTCGCGCTTGAGGAACTTGCCGGCGGCATTGCGGGGCAACGGTTCGTCGATGAAGTACACGTGAGCGGGGACCTTGAACGACGCCAACTTCGACCCCACGTGGGCGCGCACCGCGTCGGCGTTGAGCGACGCGCCCGGGAGAAGGTGCACAGCCACGGCGACCTCTTCACCAAGCCGGTCGTGGGGCACGCCGAACACCGCCGCCTCGTGAATGCCCGGGAGTTCGTAGATCGCCGTTTCAATCTCGGCGCAGTACACGTTCTCGCCGCCGCGCAGAATCATGTCCTTGGCCCGGTCCTCGATGTAGAGGAACCCGTCGGCATCGAGACGACCGATGTCACCGGAGTTGAGCCAACCGTCGACGATCGTCGACGCCGTGGCTTCCGGCTTGTTCCAGTAGCCACGGATAAGCATGGGCCCCCGGAACCAGATGTTGCCGCGCTCCCCCGTCGGCAAGGGCCGTCGGTCGTCGTCACGGATCTCAAGATCCATGACGGGCACCCAGCGGCCGGTGCTCGTGGGCCGGTTGAGATAGTCGGCGCCACGGTTGCCGGGACCGTAGGCGTTGGTCTCGGTCATGCCGTAGCCGAGGACCGGTCCGCCGCCCTTGATCGATCCGGCAACCTTCGCCACGAGCGAGGCGGGAGCCGGCGCACCACCGCCGCCCACGTCGCGCAGGGTCGACGTATCGAACTCGGCGAAACGCGGATGATTGACCATGTCCCAGCTCTGCGTGGGCACACCGGTGAAATTGGTGATGCCCTCACGCTCAATGAGTTCCAGTGCCTTCTCGGGGTCCCACTTGTACATGACGACGAGCTTGAGGCCGCCGCCGAAACACGACAACATGACCGGCACCGAGCCGGTCACATGGAAGAGCGGCACGATGAGGATGAACGACGGCTTCGGGGCGACTGCCGCCGCGGCTTGGGCGGCGGCCGCGGCCTCGGGACCCTGGCGCACGGTTTCGATCACACCACGCATCTGAAAGGCGATGAGCGATTGCGTGATGGCCCGATGCGTGGACACCGCGCCCTTCGGATTGCCCGTGGTGCCCGATGTGTAGAGAATCGTGGCGTCCATATCAGGCGTGATCTCGACCAGCGGCAGCGGGGTTCCGGGCACCACCACGTCGGTCCACGCGTCGACCCCGGCGCGAGGCGAAGAAGTACGCACACCTATCAATCGGACGCCGAGGCGTTCACACGCCGCCAAACATCGATCGAGACGCTCGTCGTCGGCGATCAACACCGATGCGCCGCAATCCTCGATCGCATAGGACAGCTCGTCCTCCGTCCACCACGAGTTGAGCGACACGGAAATGGCGCCCGCCGAGATGATCCCGGCGAACGACATGATCCACTCGGGAAAGTTCCGCATGGCAATGGCCACGCGATCTCCTGGCTTGATGCCGTAACGCGCAATCAGAGCGGCTCCGAGAGCGTCGACCGACGACATCACCGACGCAAAGCTGTGCCGCTCGTCTTCGTAGACGATGAACGTGTCGTTGCCGTTGGCCTGACCCCGCAGGAAGATCTCCCGCAGCGTCTTCGGGGCGTTGACGAAGACCTTGGTCGCCAGACCGGCGACGTCGATCGTGGTGATCTCAAACGGTTGTCCGGGCGCCGACAGAGCGGCGGCGGCGGCGTGGAACGATTCCGGCGATGGCGAGGGGGAGGCAGTAGAAACGGGGGCGGGAGCAGTCACGGCCGAGCAGTCAAGCAGGCCGCCCAGCGCTGTGCCGGTTCATGCCGCTCCGCGCTGAAATCCACCTCCGTCCTTCGAACGGAGGTGGACAGCCCTCATTCCTGCGGGCAACCTCTCTCGCGAAGCTCAGTTGCCGACGGAGGGCATGGCGCCGAGGGGTTCGGGGGTGCCTTCGACGTTGAGTTTCGGAATGAGGCGGTCGAGCCACTTCGGGAACCACCAGTTGCGGTTGCCGAGGAGTTCCATCGTGGCCGGCACCAGGAGGATGCGCACCACGGTGGCGTCAAGGAAGACCGCGGTGGCCAGACCGACACCGAAGAGCTTGATGGTGCGATCACCCATCACGAAGCCCAGGAAGACGCACACCATGATCGCCGCCGCGGCAGTGATGAGCCGGGCGGTCGACGCCAGACCTTCGACCACGGCCACGCTGTTGTCACCACGATGGTCGAACTCTTCTTTGATTTTGGAGAGCAGGAAGACCTCGTAGTCCATCGACAGGCCGAACACGATGGCGAAGAGCATCATCGGGGCCCACGGCTCGATCGGACCGGCCTTGCCCAGCCCGACGAGCGAACCGAGATGGCCTTGCTGGAACACCCACGTGACCACGCCATAGGCCGCGCCAATCGACAACAGGTTCATGATCACGGCCTTGAGGGGCACGAGAATCGATCGGAATACGGCCATGAGCAACAAGAAGCTCAGCACCAGGACGGCCCCGATGAAGAGCGGCAGCCGTTTGCCAATGTTGTCCGAGAAGTCGACGCCAGAAGCCGTGAACCCGCCGACATAGGCCTTCAGCGACGAATCGGCAATGACCGCCGGAATCACGTCGTTGCGCAAACGATGTACCAGCTGGAACGTGGCCTCGTCCTGTGGTCCCGTCTTCGGGATGACCGTGATGACGGCCACCTCTTTCGACGGCGCATTCGGGTTCGGCGGCACTACCCGCTGGACCGCAGGGTCCTTCGAGAGGGCCGAAACCAATGTCGGAATGACCGACGCTGAGTTCGGGCCGCTGGTGTCGGCGGCAACGATCAAGGGTCCGTTCGAGCCGGGGCCAAAGCCTTTGGCCAGAAGGTCGTAGGCCTTGCGCGTGGTGAGACTCTTCGGGTCATTGCCGCGATCGGAGAAGCCGAGCCGCATCGAGAACGCCGGCGTGGCGAGCAGGGCCAGGATGGCGAACCCACCGATCGCAAACGCCCACGCCCGGCGCTGCACAAGACGACTCCACTTGTGCCAGCCGCTCTCCTTGGTCGCATCGGCCAGATGCTTGCGATAGCGGCGTCCGTCGATCTTGTGACCGATGAAGCCGAGCATGGCCGGGATCAACGTGATCGAGGCCAGCACGATGACAAGCACCGGCATGGCACCGGCGATGGCGATGCCGTTCACGAAGGACAGGCCCATCAAGAACATGCCGAGCATCGAGATCATCACGGTGATTCCGGCAAATACAACGGCCCGACCCGACGTGCCCATGGCCCGAACCGTGGCGTCGTGCGGGGTCTTGCCGTGATGGAGTTCCTCGCGGTACCGCGTGATGATGAAGAGCACGTAGTCAATGCCGACGCCGAGTCCGATCATGCCGCTGATGTTCGTGACGAAGTTCGGCATATTGAATACCGCGGCGGCGAGCTGCACTAGCGCAATGGCAATGCCGACGCCGAAAATGGCCGTCAGGATGGGCAGGCCCATGGCGATCAGCGAACCGAACGCGAGCAATAAAATGAGCACCGCAGCGATCAGGCCGAAGACCTCAGAAGGCGGGAGCGCGAACTTGTAGAACGCCTGACCGCTGAATTCGGTCGTTACCCCTTGCGCTCGAAGCGCCTTGGCCAGGGGCACCAGCTTCAGCGGGTCGACCTGCATATTGATCGACTTGGGAAAGTCCACCCGGGCCACGGCAACCGTGCCGTCGGGCGACACAAACGGTTGTTGAGGGTCGAATGGTGACGTGACCCGAGAGGCAATCGTCTTTCCCTTCGACACTTCCTTGGCGGCAATCGTGGCGAGGAACGCGTCGATCTCCGTCTTTTTCGACGCCACGCCACCGTCGGCCTTGGCCACTTCAAACACGATGTCGCCACTGCGTCCGTCGATCTGACCGACGGACTCCGGAAACGCCTTCGCCACCAGATCGAGCGCCCGCGTGGAGTCCGCATTCTTCAGACCACCGCCCTGACCTGTATCGAATTTGCCGCCAAACGCGCCGGC
The DNA here is from genome assembly GCA_043719425.1 of Acidimicrobiia bacterium. Lineage (GTDB taxonomy): Bacteria > Actinomycetota > Acidimicrobiia > Acidimicrobiales > JANYDT01 > JANLQX01. The sequence continues at coordinate 5,131 of JAYSTV010000180.1, forward strand.
CAACCCGAACGCCAAAGGCAGGGCAAGAATCCAGGCGATCAACACGTATCGACGTCGATGAAAACAGAACGAGGCCAGGCGTTCGAGCATGGGGGACTCCTTGGTTAGATGCTGCGTGGGGGAGAAACAGAACGGAGGTGGGGTGCTGCCGACGGGGTCTCGGCGAGGCCGCCAAAAAGGGTGAGACGAACGAGTCGGACCGCGTCACGAGAGGCGATCTCGCCCATGCGGACAGCGTCGTAGGAAGCCATCACGAGTCCGTGCATGGCGTTCACGATCCAGCGGGCCGGCACATCGACGCGAAGCTCGCCCTGTCGCTGTCCCTCGTAGGCCCACTGCTCCCAGGTGGCGAACACCACTTCGGCCGCAGCCATGATCGATGGATCGTTCTCCAGACAGGCATCGGTGGAGAGAAAGCCAAACCGCGGGGCCAGCGAGACCGCCTCTTCGAGCAGGGCATCGAGGGCGGCACGGCCGTGGAGCCCACGACCGGCGACACCATCGGTCACCCGATGAAGTTCGGCAATCGCGATCGCCGCGATCGCCGTGAGCAGTGCCTCGCGCGACGGAAACCGACGATGCAGCGTGGCCCGAGACATTCCGGCGGCCAGCGCAACGTCTTGCATGGATGCCGCAGGATTGGCCGACAGGACGCCGGTAGCCAGGTCGATCAGCCGATCGTTCGATCGGGGAAACTCGACGGCGGACACGAACTTCACCCTAGCGAGGACTGAGACGCAGATGTCTCATTTGAGCGTGACGCGTGTCACGCTCTGATCATGAGGGCGTCAGCCGATGACCGTGCGCACTCGGAACCGCTGACATCGTTTTGCCCCACCGCCATCGATCACGCACGCGTCGTGGACGCCCGCCCGGGCCGTCCAACCACCGTCCACGACGACCCCGTTCACACTGTACGCATAGGGTCCCGTGCCCCCCGAAGCCCGCAAAGTCAGTTCGGCTCCCCGGGGATTGCTGGGGTCGATGACGTAGGCCCCCCGACCGCTCGGCGACACCAGCGCGAGAGGCGAGCCGGCCCGCGGTGCGCCAACGCTGGTCACCGGCCGAGGACGAACCGGGACGGCGGCGTCGATGCGGAGCCAATCCTCGACTCGTTCGGGACAGGCTGAGCGACGGCAGAGGGCCTCCCGGCGGAGTCCGGCCGGGGCACGCCCGAGCAATAGGGCAACCGGCCCGTCAGCGGCGAGACGGGCCTCGGCGGCCAGCATCACCGACCGGAAAATCGGACCGGCTCCGGTCACGCCCGACGCGTTGCGCAGCGGAGTGCGATCGAAGTTTCCGACCCACACGCCGACTGTGACGCGCGCTGATGAACCGATGACCCAGTTGTCATGGAAGTCCGACGACGTTCCCGTCTTGGCCGACACCGGGAAGTTGAACCGCAACGCGCTCGAACGACCGAACGCTGGAGAGCGGGCCTCGTTGTCGGCTAACACGTCGGTCACCAAGAACGCCGCCTCGGGGGACACCACACGGTGCCCTCGCTGGGGCATCGCCGGCTCAGTCACCACCGGCCGCAACGACCGACCACCGCGAGCGAACGAGGCAAAAGCGGCCGTGAGGTGTAGAAGGTCGACCTCGGCCGCTCCGAGGGCCATCGAGAGCCCGTAGGTCGAATCGGGCAGGGTGATGCCGGCGCGCCCCATCAACGCCGCGAGGTCATCGGGCCCGTGCTCGGCCAGCACGCGCACGGCCGGCACATTGACTGATTGGGCGAGCGCTTCGCGCAACGTGAGCTCCCCGCGGAAGCGCTTGTCGTAGTTGCGGGGGCGGAACGCGCGATCGGCACCGCTCGCCTCGAACGCCGAGTCCATCACGAGATCCGACGGTGCGGCGCCCTCGTCGAACGCCAACGCGTAGACGAAGGCCTTGATCACCGAACCTGTCTGTCGAGGTGAGCGAACGCCGTCGATCATCCCGCCACGGTCTTCGGCCAACGCTTTCGACCATCCGCCGCTCCCCTCGTAGGCGCGCACCGCACCCGTTGCGTTGTCGAGAACCACGACGGCAACGTTGAGCGCACCATGAGCGGCCAGCGCCCGTCGTTCGTGCGAGGTAATCCCCACGACGTCGCGCTGCAGATCGGCATCCAGGGTTGTACGCACGCCTTCGACCGAGCGAATCGATGCCTTCGACGGACACACCACAGAGGCACAGAGCGACCGATCACGAAGCGCGCGTACGAAATGCGGCGCCGCCGGGGGTGCGGTCACCGACCCGATCGTGATGCGCTCGGCAACAGCGGCGCGCTCTTCGGCCGTACTGATCGCACCACGACCGCGAAGGCGACCGAGGATCCATCGCTGACGAGCGACAGCCGCCGTTGGACTGCGTCGCGGATCGAAGCGCGTCGGTCGCTGCGGCAGCGCGGCGAGATACGCGGCTTGGGCCCACGTGAGCTGCGAGACCGTGGTGTCGAAGTACGATCGCGCCGCCGCGTCGGCCCCGACAACCGCGCCGCCGTAGGGTGCCTCGGCGAGGTAAGCGGAGAGAATCTCATCCTTGGTCATCCGGTGTTCAACCCGCACGGCGTAGACGGCCTCGCGCACCTTCTCGACCAGACCACGATGACGAGCCGCGGCCGAGGCGGTCGACGCGGCGCGGCGCCGGATCTTGACCAACTGCTGGGTGAGCGTGGAACCACCCTGGACCAGTCGGCGAGCACGAACGTCGGCCACGAACGCCCGGCCAAGAGCCACCGGGTCCACACCAACGTGGCCAGCGAAGCGTTCGTCCTCGGCCGCCACGGTCGCCGCCGCGAGACGTTGCGCCCGCCGAGACAGCGGTACCGATGCGCCCACGCGCGCTGTGGCGCCCACCGCCAGCGATCGCGCCGAACGGCCGTCGAGGGCCACCCCGTGTCGATCAAGGAGCACCTCTCCGGGAGCCGGAGCGGCGACACTCGACGGCAGCGGACCGAACCTCGTGACGCCAACCAACATGGCCACGACGAGCAGGACCACCACTCGTCGCCGCCCGAAGACCCGACGCATGGAGACCTACTTGGCGATCGGCGCGGTCACGGTGACCACCGTTGGCGCCGAGCGGCCGTAGACCTGGGACCGATACATTTCCTCAGCCTGCACCGGAGCGGCGACAAAGCGCCCCGGAGCCGTGGCCCGAGCGGTGTAGGTGTAGCGGAACGTTCCCGACTCCAACTGGGTGGCGAACAGCAACACGCGGTCATCGCGGACCTCGGTGTGATCGATCCCCGCCGCCGACGCCGGCATGATGCCGTCGGGGAAATCAGCGGTGGCCGAGTCGGTTTCACTCGTTCCTTCGGTGGAACCGGTAGCGGTGGAGACCAGCGACGCATCGAGGGCTTCGAATCCGGCTGGGAGCGCATCGTCGACAACAACGTTGGCCCGACGATCCGGTGTGGTTACGAGCAGTTCGACCGTGATCAGATCGCCGGCCTTGAACGTGGTCGACGGCACGCCGTTGATCGAATCAGCTCCCTTGTACGGGAAGTACGAGCGCTCAACGCTGAAGCCTCGCGAACGAGCCTTCAGTGCCTCGGCCGGGGTGGCGTAGCGAAGCTGGGCGGTCCAGTGCAACGTGCCCTTCCCCGTCGCCTTCACGGACAACGAGAGGGGTGCGGCGCCGAGTGCCGATAGCGGTGAAGTCGACTTGGCGATATCGAGCGATGCCGGTCCGAAGGTCTGATTGAGCGTGGCCGCGCCAGCCGTCAGCGAGGCGACGATTTCGGGCCGCACCTTCTCGGAATTGCTCGCCACTTCGGTAAAGGCATGGAGCACAGAACCGTTTGTATACGTATCACCCCAGGTTCCGTTGACCCGTTGGTCGAGCAACCATTTCGACAGTTGCGATATGAGCGGCGACTTCGGGTCGATCTTGGTCATCAGACCGAGCAGATCGGCGGTGGCCGTGACCGACCCGCTCCCTCGGTACGAGAACCATGAGCCGTACCAGTCCTCCGGTGCTTCTACCGAGGCGTGGTCGCCGTCGAGTCGGACCGACGCCAGCAGGTCGTTGTAGCGCTCCTGCGGCACCTTGCCGGTGTCGCCGGCGGCGAGCATCGCATCGAGCAACGCAACGCGTTCGGTGTACGGCATGGCGTCGTCAAGCGCGGCCTCCTCGGCCAACGAAGTCACCAGACCACGCTCCGGCTTCCCAGCACGAGCAAGTACCGACGCAATCGATGAGCGAACCGAATCAATGTCTTCGGCTCCTT
>JAYSTV010000019.1:0-4503 GCA_043719425.1 Acidimicrobiia bacterium
GCGGCCAACGACCCGAGCCTCGTTCGCTACGGCTACCGCTGGGGTGGCCTGGCGATCTTCGTCTGCTGGAACATCTCCACCCTCGCAGGAGCGTTCGTCGGGGCCAACGCCGGTGCCCTCATCCAACGTTTCGGCATCGACGCCGCCGTGCCAGCATCGTTCCTCGCCCTCGTCTGGCCACGCCTGACCGACCGCGAACAACTTCCCGTTGCTCTTCTGGGCGGAGCTATCGCCCTCGTCTTGATCCCCCTCGCCCCGGCCGGCATCCCCATCCTGGCGTCGGGTCTGGCCGCGGCGATCTCCTTTCGCCGCCCGCGCCGTGCGGGGACCACCGCATGACTCCCGTGAATCGCATCCCAGATGCGCCGGTTCGGCATCCCAGATGCCACGATTTCGTCGACATTTCACCGAATTTCGGCGGTGTGGGATGGCGAAGGTTCGCATCTGGGATGCCGGCCGGCGAAGCAATCCGAGTTCGTCCATGAGCGCGTCGACGAACGGGACCATCGTGCTGGTCGGCGTCGCCGTGGGGGTCTACGCGCTGAAGTCCGCAGCACCCCTCGTACTGGGTGGCCGACCGCTGCCGAAATGGTTGAACCATCTGGCTAACGTCGCCCCGGCCGCCCTCCTCGCCGCCCTCGTGGTGGCCTCGACGGTCGCCGACGGTCGCCGGATCGCCATCGACGCGCGACTCGCCGGCGTGGTGGTGGCCGGCCTCGCCCTGTGGCGAAAGGCGGGATTTATCACCACGGTCCTGCTCGCCGTCGCGACTACTGCGGTCGTGCGAGCGTTGAGCTGATCGCTGTCCCGGTGATACTGGACCTCAGCTCGTCCATCAACGAGACTTAGGCTGTCTGGTCATCAGGCAGTTGTGCCCAGCAACACCCGCCATTGCTGCCCCCACCAGCACAAACGAGTCCTCGGAGGACGCCATGCGCCGTTTCCTGTCTGCTGTACTAGTCGCCGCTGCGGTGATCGCTCCTGTGTTCAACGCCCAGCCCGCCAGCGCGGCGAAGGCTGGCCAGTTGTGCAAGGCCGCCGATGTCGGAACCAAGGCCGATGGACTGACGTGCACGAAGGACGGCACCCGCTACCGCTGGGCCGGCGGCGCCGCCGCCGCCACGAAGGCGCCAACGACCAAAAAGGCCGCCGTCACCACCAAGAAGAGCACCGTCACGACCAAGAAGAGCACCGTCACCACGAAAGCGAGCAGCAGCAAAGCGACGCCGACGACGAAGAAGTCGGCGAGCACCTCGGGCGCCAGTGCCGGCGGCGGCGATGCTGTGAAGGGCCGCTTCTGCGCCAAGGCCGACGATGGTCGCAAGGCCACCGATGCCAAGGGCCGCAAGCTCACCTGCAAGGCCGACGCGGCCGGCAAGAACCGCTGGCAGGAGTAGCCGGTCGGCCAACAGAGCCGCACCGTGATTAATTTCACCGGGATAGGCATTGTGTGCCTACTCATTTCGCTTGGTCTTCTCCCCCGTCTCTGGCGGGGGAGAAAACGACGACGCTGACGCGATCAGCCGAGAAGGCGCTACTTCGCAACGTACTGAAAGCCGGGATCGCCGTCGCCCAGGCACGGCAGCGCCTGATCCTTATCCGACAGCAGCGGATCGCTGATCGGCCACTCGACCCCGATTGCCGGGTCGTTCCAGGCAATGCCGCCATCGTGCGCCCCTGAGAACACTTCGGTCACGCTGTAACTCAACACGCTGTTGTCTTCGAGGACACAGAACCCATGGGCGAACCCGGCCGGGATCCAAAGCATCCGCCCGTTGGCCATACTCAGCTCTTCGCCGATCCACTTCCCGAACGACGGTGAACCGTGGCGGATATCGACGGCCACGTCGAACACCGCCCCGGCCACGCACGACACGAGCTTTCCCTGCGCCATTGGGTCGGTTTGAAAGTGCAGTCCCCGAAGGACACCCTGGCGTGACGACGAAAGATTGGACTGGGCGAACGTGGTCGGCAAACCGGCATCGGCAAAGTCCGCGTTCTTGAAGGTTTCCCGGAACACGCCACGATCGTCAGCAAAGCTTTTTGGATCGATGACGATGGCATCAACGAGCGCGGTGGTCTGAAAGGCGAAGGGCATGCCAGCGCCGCGTTCAGGTCGCCGGGGCGGCCGGCGAGAAGGCGCCGTAGCTCCCGCGGTAGTACGCCAGGGGGCCTCCCGCTTCCGCCGCTCCGAGAGCCACCACCCGCCCGACCACGATGATGTGATCCCCAGCCTGCACTTCCTCGTGAATCACGCAGTCGATCCACGCGTGCGCGTCTTCCAGCACCGGTGCACCGGACGCCTCCGTACGCCACTTGACTCCGGCGAACTTGTCCGGAACCTTCGACGAGAACTGGCGGCTGATCCACTCGTGATCAGCGCCCACAACGTTCACGCAGTACGTTCCGGCGCGCTTGATCCGCGGCCACGAACTCGAGTGATTGCCGGCGCAAAACAACACGAGCGGCGGGTCCATCGACACCGAGGTGAATGAGCTCGCCGCCAGCCCGACCGGACCACCGTCTTCGGGGTCCACTGCCGTGATGATCGTTACCCCAGTCGGAAAGTGCCCCATCACATGGCGATAGGCGGCCGCATCAATCTCAGCGTGAGTCACGGCTGATAACCGTAGTAGCCGACCGCCGAGAGCGGACGTCAGCAGTTGGAGTTGCCGGCGAACATCGGGCCGACCGCCACCCGTTTGGCGATCTGGGGTCCAATCGCATGGCCCGGTTTGATCGACAACCCCTCGGCGGCGGCAAACACTTCGACGCCGCTCGCCGCGCCACGAATTTTTGCCGCCGCCGTGAGCCGGTCGATCTCTGCGTCGGAGCGTGACGGATCATGATGGAACAGGGCGAGGGCCCGAGCGCCGGCCTTGGTGGCAACATCAACGGCGTAGTCAACCGTGCAATGACCCCAGTGACTTTTGGTGGCCCAGTCGTCGTCGATGTACTGGGCGTCGTGGATGAGCAGATCGGTCCCGGCCGCCAACTCAAGCACGCCGTCGTCGATCGAATCGAGCGACTCGGGCGCCTGATGATCGCTGATGTAGGTCACCGAGTAGCCACCGTGTTCGACCCGGTACCCAACGGTGAGCCCCACATGGGGTACGGGGCGCACCATGACGGTGGCCGACCCGACGGTGAACTCGGTGGACAGCACGTCGTGGAGGCCGTAGGTGCCTCGGAGCTGATCGATGCCGACCGGGAAATACGGCGGCCGCACGAAACCGGTGAACAGATCGGCCGTGGTCGACCCTGTTTCGCCCGGTCCATAGATGTCGAGGTGCGAACCAGTACGGTCAGCGGCGGCCAGGAACGGCAGACCCTGCACATGGTCGAAGTGGAAGTGGGTGACCAACGCGGTGGCCGAGAACGTGCCGTCGAGCGGCTGGGTTCGTCCCCAGGTCTGAAGACCGGTGCCGAGATCGAAAAGGATTGGACCTTCGCCCGGGATGGTCAGGACGACCGACGAAGTGTTCCCGCCGTATCTCGCGTTGGCGGCGGTCGGACACGGGGTTGAACCCCGAACTCCGAAAAATGTGACCTTCACGAAACAACCGACTCCCCTACTGAACCGCCTACCGAATGACCGTGCACATGGCCGCACAAACGACAGAGCGAACGACAGAGCGAACGACCGTGGCCTGAGCGGCTGCACCGAGGCATTGACAGATGGTACCGATCTCCGGAAGGGATACTGAAGCGGTTGTGACCAACAGCACAGGTCGCTGCTAGACCGTGGACCACGTTGGCCAGCGAGGTTGGCCCAAACCGGAAGGCACCAGTGGGGACACTCACCGAACTGCGAGCAGTCGTGACCACCGAACTCGGCGATGGCGTCCACGTGTTCGTCAAGCGTGAATGCGAAGCGTGCGCGCTCGTGGATCCGGTTCTGGCCGAACTCGTTCGAGAAGGTCGGGTACACACTGTCTTCTCGCAAGATGACGTGTTGTTTCCACCGTCGGTCGCGTCGATCACACGCATTGGCGACGAGACCGACTTGCGTCGGAGCGTGGCCTTGAGCATCGAGACAGTCCCGACGCTGCTCCGTCTGGCCGACGGGGTCGAAGTGGAGCGCATCGTCGGCTGGAACATCGCCGAGTGGAGTGCGTTCGTCGGCCACGATCTCGGCGAACACTTCGCCACGCTTCCTCCGTGGCGACCGGGGTGCGGCGCCAAGAACCTTGACATCGGAATGCCGGAAAAGCTGGCGGTGCGCTTCGGTCTCACGTCGGTGCGTTCACGCCGCGTCGAGATGGCGACGAGCGAAGACGAGCACGAAGCAATGTATGCGCGCGGATGGTCCGACGGGCTGCCGCTTGTCCCGCCAACGGAAGAGCGACTGATGCGAATGCTCGCCGGCACCTCTCGTGGCGCCGACGAGATCGTGGCCGTCGTCCCGCCCGACCTCGTGGAGTGCAGCGTCGAGAAGGTCGCCATCAACGCGGTGATGGCGGGATGTCGCCCGGAGTATCTCCCGGTCGTCCTCGCCGCAGT
>JAYSTV010000181.1:0-3834 GCA_043719425.1 Acidimicrobiia bacterium
TCACCTCCGGGGCTAGGGCTCGCAGCCCATCGAGGTCGAGAACGTGACAACTTCCGGGGGTTGAGTTCGCCGACATCTCGTCGACGTGCAGTTGCAGTAGGGCGCGAACATCGGCACCGCTCAGGTCGTCGGGGACGATCCGAAACACTTCGACGGTGGTCCGGTCTCAGGTGCGTTCGAGGATGCGCACCGGCAGGACGCGGGGGCCGCGTACTTGACCGGGGGCCCACGTAACGGCGCTGGGATCTTCGAGGATGAAGTCGGGAAAGCGTTCCATCCAGACCTGCACGGCCACGCTCATCTCGAGTCGTGCCAGGTTCGAGCCGAGGCATCGATGGATGCCGAGCCCGAAGGCGGCGTGGCGGTTTTCCGCCCGGTCGATGATGAACTGATCAGCGTCGGGGAACGCCTCCGGATCACGGTTGGCGGCGGGAAACGGCAGCAGGCACCACTCGCCTTCCTTCAGCACCGTGCCGCTGATCTCCACGTCTTTGCTGACAATGCGGGCCATGGTGACCGGGGCGTAGGCGCGAAGGAATTCTTCGACCGCAGTGGGAAGCAACTCAGGTTCGTTACGCAGGCGGTTGCGGTCGCTGTCGTGCGAGGCGAGATGGAAGATCGACGCTCCGATGCCCGACCAGGTGGTGTCGATGCCGGCGATCATCAACAACGCAATGGTGCCGCGCACATGTTCGTGCGAGAGCTTGTTGCCGAAGATCTCGGCGTTCAGGAGGAAGTTGATGAGGTCGTCACGCGGGTTCTCCACGTGATCGGCAATGTGAGCGTCGAGGTAGCCGTCGACCTCGGCAAACGCCGCCTCACGTTCCTCCGCCGGAGCGTCGACGTTGCCCAAGGCGTTGTGGATGAAGCGACGGAAGATATCGCCGTCCTCCATCGGGAGGCCAAGCATGTGGGCGATGATCGCGGGCGGAATGTGCTGGGCATATTCGGCGGCACCGTCGACCACGTCGCGGCCTTCCATCTCATCGATCAAGCGATGGCAGAGCCCTTCGACACTTGGACGCAACGCTTCGATGACTTTGGGGCCAAAGGCCGGCAGGAGGAGCTTGCGGGCGTGCTGGTGGAAGGGCGGGTCGCTCGAAATTGGCGGCGCCCCACCGATCGGCGCCTCAGCCAGGCGGGGCCCGTTGCCGACCACGACGTGACGCGACGTGAAGTGCTCTGTGTCGTACGCGATGGCGTGAATGTCCTCAGCGCGCGTGGGAAGGTACGTGCCGCCGTAACGCTCGCTGTGGGCCACCGGACAACGCTTGCGGAGATCGTCCCAGATCGGGAACGGGTTGTCGACCCACACCGGATCGGTGTGGTCGAAGTCGCTGGCCCAGTCGATGACGGGCGGGGACGTGCGGACATGGGTGCTCATGACGAGACCTCCGATGTAGTGCGCGGACGGACAATGCGAGCAGTGAAGCGCAGCGGAGCGGCGCAGCGCCAAAGGCATTCAGGCACGGCTCAGGCCTCCACGGAGATGGCGTATTCAGGACAATTGGCGACGAGTAGTTGGGCCTTGTCCTCGAGCCCGGCGGGCACGTTGCCGCCGTTCAGAACAACGGCCATGCCCATCTCATCAACATCGACGAGCTCGGGAGCAAGGGCATAACACCGGTTGTGCCCTTGGCACTTCTCGGCGTCGATAACGATCCGCATGGTTGGCCTTTCGGACGGTCAGAAACAGAACCTGAGTGAATACTCGCATTCGCCCGAGCCGGTTGTCACATCATCCCGCAACGACGGGTCAGCGCCGACAGCTGGTGGCGGCGGGCAGCCCGGCAAAGCGAGCCGCAACCCAGACATTCACGTCGAAGATCGACGCCACGGCCGCTCCACTGTGGTCCTGTCCCTGGAAGACCCGCCGCTGTACCCTCGTCTTGGCCGCACACATCCGCGCACGGAGCTTGGCCGATGTGGCGATCGGGATGATCTCATCGCGGTCACCGTGGACGATGAGCACCGGCGCGTTGATCCGCATACCGCCAGGCTCGTTGGCCGCCACGGCAGCGGCCCAGGCTCCGGTGCTGAGACCTCCGGGGGTGAGCAGCGTGCTGAGCGGGTCAGCGCTGAAGGCTCGAAACACTTCGCTGTTGCAGCCGGTATCCACGACCGGCAGCAACGCTTTGGCCTTTGTCGTGATGACGTCGTCGAGGTTGAGCGTTGGATCCGCCGCGTTGAGTCCGGCCGCGACCATAAAGAGGAACCCGCGCGACGGTGAGGTCGCCAGCGAGGTCGACACGTCGAGGAGTTGCGATGGTGGCGCGCCAGCTACTACCCCGACCAACTTCAGTTCGGGTGCCCAGGTCGGGGCCAGTTGGCCGGCAAACAGAGCGGCGTGGCCGCCTTGGGAGTGACCCCACACCGCGAAGCGGTTGCTCAGCGTTTCCCCTGGAAGTTGACGCGCCGCCTTCACGATGTCGAGCACGCTTCGGCCTTCGCTCTGACCAACGAGGTACGGATGGCGTCCCGGCGTTCCCAGCCCTTCGTAGTCAGTCGCCACCACGGCAATGCCTTGAGCCAAGAAACCGAGCCCAAGCAGTTGCTCCAGGGCTCCCACTTTTCGTGAGGGTGCGCATCGGTCGGCAAGGCCAACTGTTCCGTGCGCATACGAAAGTACCGGCCAGCCACCCTTGGGCGCAGTGCCCGTTGGGATGAAGGCAAACCCACTCACGGCGATTGGCTGACCCAGCGCATCGCGTGACGCATAGAGCAGCTGGTACTGCTTCGACCCAGCCGGGCCGGGCGTGGCGGCGAGGGCTGAGGAGAGAAGGCTGCCGGACGGCACATCAGGAACGGGTGACGGGACGCCAAGGGCGGTTTGCGTCCTGGGCGCGGCGACAACAGATGCTGGGACTGGGGCGGACCACACTGCTGCAACAAGGGCCGCGAAGGCCACGAAGGAACGACGACGGGCACGGCGAGGCATCGTTCGAGGCTACGAGACAGGCCGATCCTCAACAGTTGTCGGTGTGCAGTTACGGTCCGGGTCGATGCGCCGCTGCTAGGCATGTCGGGGTGAGTTTGCCGTCCGCACCAGGAGTCGAAAAGGGGGCGGAGACGAAGATCGCCCGCTCGCCCCGCAGACGGGGTCAGATCGTGGCTTCCGTCCTTCTCGTCGTGATCGTTCTCGGACTCGTGCCCTACCTCGGACTGCTGGTCACGACGAGCCGCGACATCGGTTCCGTGGACGGCGTGGGGGCGAGGCCCAACCCAAAACGCGACGTTGCCCTGGTGCTCGGTGCCGGCCTGCGCCCCGATGGCTCGCCGAGCTTCGTGCTGCGGGCCCGGGTCGACGCAGCCGCTGCGCTGTATCAGCGCGGGCTCGTTCGCAAGCTCATCATGTCGGGCGACAATTCGCTGTCTTCGTACGACGAAGTGACCGCGATGAAGGACTATGCCGAGACCCGAGGCGTGGCCCGGCCCGACGTGATTCTGGACTACGCCGGGTTCCGCACGCTGGATTCATGTGTACGCATACGAAAGATCTTCGGCCAGACGCGGATCTACGTCGTTTCCCAGCGCTTCCATCTCGCCCGCGCCGTGCACCTCTGTCGATGGGCCGGCGTCGACACGATCGGTGTCGTCGCTCGTGATCCACGTGGACGGTCGGCGAGGCTTCGATCAACGATGCGCGAGATCCCGGCCAGCGCTATTGCGTGGGCCGAGGCCCACATCTTCGGCCGCGGCCCCAAATACCTTGGCGACCCCATCGACATCGACAACCCACCCGCCGTAGCCCTCGAACAACCCGGCGCCGGCTGAGGTCTGAATCTTGGCTCGGCGCGCCGCTACGCATCGTCGAGGTGGGTCACGCGCCGGCCT
>JAYSTV010000182.1:0-1566 GCA_043719425.1 Acidimicrobiia bacterium
CGATGTGCGCGCTGGCGAAGGCGATCTGCGCGCCACGACGGGCGATCTGCGCGGCTGGGGGGCGCGGCGGCAAACCTCCGGCCTTGGTAGCTGGCCGGCCGCTGAGTTAGGCGAGCAGCGCCTCCACGCGGGCCGGGACGTGCTTGTGGAACGGGGTGCCGGCGATCGGGTCGCACCATGACGAGTCGGTGAGTTCGTTGGGGGCCACGCCGGTCACTGAATCCGACGTGCCGACACCCATTCCGTTGGGCAGCGACAAATGACCAGCGCGCATACGATCATTGATCTCGACGACGACCTCGACCGAGCCTCGCCGGGTTGTCACGCGGGCGCGGCCACCGTCGATCAGGCCGAGCGACTCGGCGTCGGCGGGTGAGACGCGGAGCGCGCCATCGGCGTCCTTCTTTCGCCACGTGTTGTCGCGAAAAATCGTGTTGGCGGTGAACGAACGCCGCTCACCGGCCGAGAGGACGAACGGGAACTCAGGGTCTGACGGTGGACGCACAGCGTCGGTCGAGAGGGAATCGAGCATGATTCGAAGCTCAGGAATATCGAGGTGGATCTTGCCATCGTCGGTCTTGACCCGCTTCCAGGAATCGTCGTGCTCATCGATGCAGAACGTGACGCCCGACGCGCCGTTGAGAATGGCGTCGAAGAGCTTCTCCCCCGGCTCCAAGCCTTCGCCGGTGAACCCGGCGCGGGCCACGCCCGCGGGATTCGATAACGCGCAACGGTGCGCCGCACCCCAGAGCAGCGCCGCGGAAGCCATGCCCTTTGGAAGGATGGGACCGAGTGTGCGGTAGAGCACGAGCGGGGCCATGGCTCCGAGTTCGGGATCAGCAGAGGTGGCGGCGAAGAACGCTTCGGCATATGCCACCCGGCCGTTCGCCGCGGCCTCATGCAACGGAGCGAGCTTTTCGGCGGGCAGGGCGCCGAGGGCTTCGGCCAGGCGGGCGTGAATCTCCGGTTCCACCAGCGTTCCGGGGAGCGGGTCGAGCAGGGGTTGACGAACGTGGAACACATTGGCCGGGAACTCGAAGTTGAAGAACGTGGCCTCGGCCTTTTCGAACTGTGACGCGGCCGGGAGCACATAGTGCGCCAGACGGGCCGTCTCCGTCATTGCCACGTCGACGACGACGAGCAGCTCCAGCGCGGCGAGCGCCTCGCGCATGCGTTGGCTGTCAGCGATGGAGTGAGCCGGATTGCCGGACTCGACGAACATTGCCCGGTAGCGCTTGGGATGATTGGTCAGGATCTCGTCGGGCACCACGTTGCACGGAACGAGTCCCGAGATGATACGTGCACCTACGACCGGACTGACTTTGGCCATCTCGTCTTTGCCACCACCGCGCGCCAGGGCCACGATCGATGATGGAATGTACTGCGCGCCCGGCTTGGCGAAGTTCCCGGTGAGCACCCACACGAGTTTTTCGAGCCAACTGCTTAGCGTCGAATGCAGATTCATCTGGATGCCGAGGTCTTCGAACACGGCCACGCTCGCCGCGGAGGCGATGCGCCTGGCCGCTCGCCGCAACAGTTCCTCATCGACCCCGCAGGCGAGGGCAA
>JAYSTV010000183.1:0-1563 GCA_043719425.1 Acidimicrobiia bacterium
CACACAGATCGACCGAATCGGAGCCGATTCGGCTCAGATGGGACCGATGTGCGCGGAGGGTTTGCCGATGTGTGCGTCAAATGAGCGGCAGTCTGGGCGCCGAAGCCGGCTGATGCTGGCCGTTCAGAACGTCCCGGCGCTGGGGCAGAGGTCGGCCAAGCCACATTCTTCGCATGCCGGCTTCTTGGCCCCGCACACGCGGCGTCCGTGCAGGATCGTGCGCAGACTGAACCCGCCCCGCTCGTTCGCCGGGATGAGGCCGTTCAAGAACAGTTCGATCTTGACGGGATCCTGCTCGGTGGTGATTCCCAGCCGATTGGTCAACCGGATCACGTGGGTGTCGACCGGCAAACCGGGGAGACTGAGAGCGACGCTTCGCACGACGTTGGCGGTCTTGCGGCCGACGCCGGCGAGTGACGTGAGGTCGTCGAGATCGCCCGGGACCGTGGCGTCGAAGGTGTCGACGAGACGCGCCGCCATGGTCCTCAAGCTGTTGGCCTTGGCCCGGTAGAAGCCGGTCGGTCGGATCAGTTCCTCGAGCTCGTCGCTCTCCGCAGCGGCGAGATCGGCGGGCGCGGGGTACCGGGCGAAGAGCGCCGGGGTTACTTCGTTGACCTTTTTGTCGGTACATTGCGCCGAGAGGATGGTCGCCACGAGCAGCTGAAATGGCGTTTCGTGATCGAGTTCGCAGATGGCCTCGGGGTACAGCTCAACGAGCCGAGCCCGGACGGCTGTGGCCCGACCTTTGGGAGTGCGTGGACGAGCCATGGCGCGTTGCAGCGTAGGTGTTCCGCCATGGTTCGCGAGACCCACTCGGGTCAAGGTCGGGCCATTGTGCGTCGATAGAGACGGCGATGTCTTCGGTCCGTTTTCGTCTCGTGCGTGTCGCTGCGGCGGTCGGCGTGGCGGCGTTCGTGGCCAGCCTGGGCGGACCCGCATCGGCTGGGAAACGGACGCCGGTCAAGGTCGTCGACCCGGTGACCATGGGCGCACTGCAAATCGTGAACGTGATTGACGGGGATGCACCGCTGACGGTTTCCGTTGGCGGGCGGATCCGCGCCCGCGGGGTTCCTGCGCTCGACACCACGGCGCCCGTGGTCGTGCCGTCGGGCGTGGTCCGCGTCGACGTCGGGTCCGCCGGCGTCGTCGGATCGATCAGCGTCGACGTTCCCGCAGGTTCGCGTCGGACGATGTTCGTGCTCGGCCGAGCCGACGCGCCCCGGGTGGCGTTCGTCGACGGACCGGAGAAGCTCGCCGCCTCACCGGCAATCCGGCTAGTTGACCTTCGGTCAGCGGCTGCTCGTTCCGTGGTCGAGGTCGATGGCGTGGCTCGCAAGGTTGACGCCAACGGGATCAGCGCATGGTTTACGGCCGCAGCTTCGCCTCGCGTTGTGGTCACCGGAGTGTCGAGCACGCCGGACATTGGCCCGGGGACTTCGCTGGTGTTCGTGACCGAACGGGGGAGCCAGACGGTCGCTACCTCAGTCCGTCAAGAACTCGTCGGTCTCGACTCGCTCCGTTCACCGGCGATTCCGGTGTTGAAAGTCCATCAGTCACCGGTTC
>JAYSTV010000184.1:0-3818 GCA_043719425.1 Acidimicrobiia bacterium
CGAGGTGGACGGGCGTTCATCAACGGCGCCGAGATCAAGGTCACGGACATCGCCACGAGCAACGGAATCATTCACGTCATCGATACGGTGATGATTCCCTAGGTGGTGCATCCCGGTCTGGCGACGATCAAGCACAGATACGGTGATGATTCCTTAACCCAGCCCCCCAGCAGCGTGAGTGAGCCGGTTCCTTCGTCGGGAGGGGACCGGCTCGTTCGCGTTCGGTAGCCTGCCCCCATGTCGGTGACCAAGGTGGCAGTGATCGGGGCGGGTTCGTGGGGCACGGCGGTGGGCGCGCTTGCTGCCGCCAATGTCGACACGATGTTGTGGGCCCGTGATCCGGTCCTGGCGGCATCGATCTCGTGTGACTTGGAGAACTCCCGGTACCTCGCCGGATTCCGTCTGCCCGATCGCCTCTGCGGCACCAGCGATCTCGGCGAAGCGCTCCACGATGCCAGCGTGGTCGTCATGGGGGTGCCGTCGCATGGCTTCCGCTCCGTGCTGGCCGAAGCCCGACAGCATTTCCCACCCGGTGTGCCGATTGTGAGCCTCACGAAGGGCGTGGAGCAGGGCTCAATGCTGCGGATGACCGAAGTGATCACCGAGCTCTGTCCCGGCCATCCGGTTGGCGTTCTGACCGGTCCGAATCTGGCGAAAGAGATCATGCAGGGCCACCCGGCCGGCACCCTCGTGGCCTTCGCCGATGAGTCCATTGCCACGGATCTTCAACCGGTCTTCACCGGGCCGAACTTCCTCGTCTATACCTCGAACGACGTGGTTGGTGCCGAGATCGCGGGTGCCCTGAAGAACGTGCTGGCGATTGCCGCCGGTATGTGTGACGGCCTCGAGTTCGGCGACAACTCCAAGGCGACGGTGATCGCCCGGGGCTTGGCGGAGCTCGGTCGGCTGGGCGGCGCGTTGGGAGGACGGGTATTGACCTTCGGTGGCCTGGCCGGGTTGGGCGATCTTGTCGCCACGTGCACCAGTCGTCATTCGCGCAATCGATATGTTGGCGAACAGCTGGGTCGGGGGAAGGCGCTCGTCGACATCATCGCGGAGATGAACATGGTGGCCGAGGGGGTCAAGACGGCCCGTCCCGTCCTCGACCTGGCCATCCATCACGGCCTCGAGATGCCAATCGTCGAGCAGGTTGTTCGGGTCGTGGAAGAGGGCATCAGCGCCGGTGAAGTGGTACGTACGCTTATGAGTCGTCGAGTTTCGGCGGAACATACGCGGTAGCGCGTGTCTGACAACTAGCGTCTCTCGACCGTGCTGGTCGGAACAATTGGGTCACCTCGCCGAGCGCGGGTCGACGGAAGCGGTCGTCTCACCCTCAACGTGGGCACCATCGATGAGATCGTGATCGGCTGGTGGATTGGCGCCGAGGACCGTTGGTACGTGCCGGAGCGAGAGATCACGATTCGTCAGACCCTGGTGCAGGGTTCGCCGGTGGTCATGACATCGGTCCGGATTCCCGGTGGTGACGCCACTCACACGGCGTTCGGTGCGGTGCAGGGGCCTCGCGAACTGGCCGTAATCGATGTTGGCGATCGGGCTCGCGCTCCATTCGTTTGTGCACTTACGTTCTCCGGACCGGGGTCCCGCCGGGTGAGCGTCGAAGGAAGCGTGGTGCGAGTCGACGGGTTCGCGCTCGTCACGCTGCCCCGCCCCCCGATGCGCAGCGCCACAGCTTGTGACCTGACGGCGCTCGAAGCGCTCGTGTTTGGTGGGCGAGCAACCGAGGGCGTGGGATCGCTCGCCGATGCCTCCGAGGGTGATGCCATCGCCCTGCTGGTGCCGGTGAGCCAGGGTTCATCAACCCGTCTCGCCGTGCTGCTCGGCGCGTCATCGGCGGTGGCGCTCGGGGGCTTGCCGGTTCTCGGATCGCTCCCCGATGTCCACACCGCAGCGTCGGGATGGGGAGTTCATGTTGCCCGCGGACCTCGGCTCACGGTGCCTGATCGAGTAGTTGGCGAACGGGTTCAGGCGGCGGTCGGCGGTGCGCTCCTCGCCGCGGAGCCGGCCATCGCCGATCGGTCAATGCCGGTGCTGACGGCGGCATTGCTCGCCCGAAGCTTCGACCGGATTGGTCTGCTGGCCGAAGCAGGCGCGCTGCTCGAAGACATCGGTGAACGACAGGGCCGCAAAGGTCTGATTGGCGACGACGCGCTCACCACGGCCCACGTGCTCGATGCCATCGCTCTGCATGCCCAGCTCAGTCTTGATCCCGTGTTCGCCACGTCGTTTGTGCCGGTGGTGGCGGCGGGCGTGGAGGCGTTGGTCAAGGTCGTTCGGAAGGGCCATGGTCCCACGGAACTTCTCGCCGGTATCGCTCGACTGGCTCGACTGTTCATCCTCGCCGGTGACGAACGCGCCGCGGGTCAGGTGCGCGGGCTTTCGGATCGCTTCGAATCACCGACCCGTCTCCCCTCGGCCCCGCTGCCCCCGCTCCCACCGTCATCGGCCGGTGGCTCCTTTGTCCCCGAAGATCCGCTCCGTCTCGCCGCGTTTGTCGACGATGCCGCCGACGCCGTGGCGCAGGTCCGGCCCGATGACTCCGTCGATCTGTTCCCGCGCTTCGATCCGGCGTGGCGAGGCTCGTCGTTCGATGTCCGCAACGTGGCGGTTCCCGGTGGACGGCTGTCGGCTGCCGTTCGGTGGCACGGTGCCCGGGCGGCTGTGCTGTGGGAAGTCGACGGTCTCGCCGACGTGACGATCACCTGTCGGTCGATCGATCCGAACTGGTCGGCCACGGGCCGAGGAGCCGATGCCCTGCTCAGTTAGCGGAGATCGGGTTGGCGCAGCACGAGCGCCCGCCACGCGCCATCAACTTCCATCGCAACTTGTTGGCAACGAGCGAACGCCTCACTGACCCGATCGACCTGGGTGTCGATCAATCCGGCGAGAACGATCGTTCCGCCGGGCACCGTCACCCGCATGATGTCTGTCGCCAGCTCGATCAACACGGGAGCAAGGATGTTGGCCACGACAAGATCGTATGCATGCATATGAGTACCGATCGGCTCCCATGCCGCCGTGCACCGATCGCTCACGCCGTTGCGCGCGGCGTTCTCCCGCATAACCGGAATGGCCGAGCGCTCGACATCGATCCCGTGGGCGGAGTCGGCCCCGAGCAGGACACTGGCTATCGCCAAGATGCCGCTGCCACAGCCGACGTCCAAGACCCGGCGTTGGCGAACGGTGACGGTGTCCGACTGCAGAGCGAGTAACACGAGCCGGGTCGAGGCATGGGCCCCGGTGCCCCACGCACGCTTCGGATCAAGACGCAGCGGCAACAACCCGTCGGCTACTGGAGCGAGGTTCTGGTCCCAATCGGGCACCACCACGAGACCGCCGACGGACACCGGTTCGAAGTGTTCACGCCACGCGTCGAGCCAGTCGTCACCGACGATGACTTCGAATCTCGGTCTCCACGCCGGATAGTGGTCCCAGATCCAACGTTCGGCGGCGACGGCGGCCTCGTCCGATGCAAACCCGGCCCGATAACGTACGTGCACTGATGATCCATCAGTGCCGAGCTCTTCGATCCCGATCGTGTCGAGGTCGAAGAGCTCAGTCGCCACGAGTTCCGCATCATCGAGGTCGGCTGCGAGTTCGACGACCGGGTAGCGCCCTTCGTCGGCGGCGGCCAAACGTTCGACCACGCGGAAGTGCTCGCAGATGACGATCGTGTCGTCGGAGAAGTGCCACGTCGGATCCGCGGTGTTCGCGCGAATCTCGTCGATGGAGGCCGTCCAAAATCGTTCATGCCCGGTGCGCCAATCGGCCACTGACGTGAACGACTCGCCCTCGTCATC
>JAYSTV010000185.1:0-9300 GCA_043719425.1 Acidimicrobiia bacterium
GTGACGACATCGAACTCGGCGAATCGCATGGCGCTGGCCAACAGGTCTCGAATGGCGTCGTCGTCTTCGACCATCAACAGCCGAGTCGGGGTGTTCCCGGTTGGGGTCATGAGCCCACCATCGTAGGAAGTGAACCTCAGGAAACGCTGAACGACGCTCCGTTAGTGCGCATGACGGTTGGCCGGGCGGGGGAGACCGAGTTTGTCGCGTGTGGTACCTGACCGATACGACCGCTGGGCGATGCCGCGCTCCTGGAGGATCGGCATGACCTGGTCGACGAACAACTCGAGATCGACCGGTAGTCGCAGGGGCTGCAGCGTGAAGCCGTCGCACGCCCCGGCCTGCCACCAGCCCTCGATCAGCGCGGCGAGGCTCTCCGGCGTTCCGGTGTGATGCAGGCCGCCCGGAAGGGTTGAGAACCGCCGTGACGTCTCGCGGAACGTGAGCCCCTCCTCGCGTGCCACCCGGGTGATGGCCGCGGCGAACGTCGTCGACTTTGCCTGGTCGAACAGGGCGAATGGGAACGGGCCATCGACGTCGACTCCGGCCGCGGCTTCGGGACTCATCCCGCAGATCGAGGTGAGGTTCCCGAGACGAAACTCTTCGCTGGTTGCGTCCTCCAGCGATTGCCAAGCGCGCGTAGCTTCTTCCTCGGTGCTGCCGAGGACGAAGGAGAGTCCGGGAAGCATGCGGAGGTAGTCTGGATCGCGTTTGTAGGACGCTGCATTGGCCCGAATCCGACTCCTGAACGCCAGTGCTTCGGCGATGCTCGCCTGCGGCGTGAACACGAGGTCGGCGAAGCGTCCAGCGAGGTTCACGCCATCGGTCGATGAACCGGCTTGCGCCAAGATCGGGTAGCCCTGCGGCGATCGCGGGAACGGCAGGATCCCCGAAACGGCGTAGTGCGCTCCACGGTGCGCGGGCGGGTGCAGTTTCGACACGTCGGCCCACTCACCCCGCTGGGTCGCGGCGATCACCGCGTCGTCCTCCCAGCCGTCCCACACCTTCAACACGACCTCGACGAATTCATGCGCCTGGAGATACCGATTGGCGTGTTCGGGGTGTTCGGCCATGGAGAAGTTGTGCGCGGCCGCGGCGTTACCGGTGGTCACGATGTTCCATCCGGCCCGGCCCTTGCTGAGCGTGTCGAGGGTGGCGAAACGTCGAGCGAGGTCCCACGGCGCGCTGTATGTCGTTGATGCGGTGGCGAAGAGGCCGATGTCGGTGGTGACCGGCGTGAGGGCGGCAAGGAGGTCGATCGGGTCGAACATCGACGCAAGCATGAAGCGACTGCGAAACGTCGACGTGGCGGGTGAGTCGGCGAAGAACAACGAGTCGAGCAGGCCACGCTCGGCGATGCGCGCTACTTCGATGAAGTGATCGAGGCCCAGGGCACCATTGCGACCGCGTGGTGAAACGGCCCATGACGCCTGGTGGTAGCCGAGTCCGGCGACGAACACATTGAAGTTGATTGACCGGGTCATCCGTGGCCCGAAGTGCTCAGCTGCGGAGGAGCCGTCCTGGGCGGGCACCGGTGTCGGCATCGTGGCGACGAGTCATCACGCCGTTGCACATACTTGCGAGGTATCCCTTCACCGGTTGAATGAGCCGAGTGCCGCCGGCCGGCAGATCGTGATGGGCAACCGGTGGTGACACGTTGAGGTTGGCGTGATCGATCACGTTGATGTCAGCGCGCATACCAACGGTCAAGCTGCCGCGATCGGTGAGTCCGTAGAGGGCGGCGTTGCGCGAGGTCTGTTTGGCAACCATGAACTCAAGTGGGATCTGTTCGCCGGTGTGGCGATCGCGTGTCCAGTGCGTGAGTTGTGTCGTCGGCATCGTGCCATCGCAGATCAACGTCACGTGCGCTCCCGCGTCGCTGAGCCCGGTGACCGTGTGCGGATCAAGCAACATCTCTCGAATAACTTCCATGCGCGCATGGCAATCAACCGTGCTGAGAGACGCGAATCGGGTACCACCTTCGCTCACGAGAAAGTCGTAGAGATAGTCAAGTGGGTCGCGACCTTCGGCCTTGGCCATGGCCCCGAGCGTGGCGTCCTTCGACGGCTCGTAGTCGACCGGATCATTGAGTGGAAACATCACCGCCGCACTCCGTCCGAACAGGCTGTAGACGTTCTCCATCGATCCCGGTGCTTCGGGCTTCACACTCGACTCGACGAGCAGCCGCGCCTTCATGTCGGGGTTGGCCATGGCGATGGCCCGCTCGCCGATCGGCAGCTTGGCCAAGTGTTCGATGTACGTGGGCTTGCGCATGAACGCGTGATACGCACTCAAGCCGGTCAGGAATCCAATGGGACGCGACGCCACTTGCGGATGGACCTGCGCTCCGTCGGCGTTGGCGATGGCCGTGAGCCGGAGGATTTCGCGCCACAGGTCGGGGTCGTAGTCCGGCGACTGCACGAGCGTGAACGTGACGGGACGGCCGCTCACCGCGGAGAACCGACGCATCAAATCGTGCTCGGCCTCTTGCGTCGTCTTCTCGCCGCCGAGGCTCTCGAGTTTTCCGACGGTCCCGGCCGGAATCATCTCGAAGACACCTTTGCCGGTCCGACGCATAGCGGCCGCAATGGCGAGAAGTTCTTCATCGGCCGCAAACGTGCCGGGCACCGGCGTGCCCCACAACGAACGATGCCCGATCGTGCGCGATGTGCTGAAGCCGAGTGCGCCAGCGGCAATTGCGTCTTCGACGATGCGCGCCATGGCGGCCAGGTCCTCGGCGGTGGCGTCGTCGTTCAGGCGGCCCCGCTCGCCCATCGCGTAGAAGCGGACCGATCCATGAGGAATCTGGGTGCCGACGTCGAGCGCATACTCACGCTTCGACAGGTAGTCCATGTATTCAGGAAAGGTCTCCCACGCTCCCCATTCCATGCCTTCGTGGAGCGCCGAACCGGGAATGTCTTCCACGCCCTCCATCAACTCGATGAGTTCCTGTTCGCGACCGGGAGGCACCGGAGCAAAGCCGACACCGCAGTTCCCCATGACGACGGTCGTCACACCGTTGTCGGCGGAAGGGGCCATGGCCGAATCCCAACAGACCTGGCCGTCGTAGTGCGTATGCACGTCAACCCAACCGGGGGTGACGATGGCCCCGTCGGCCTTGATCACCTGGTGGGCCGCGCCCGTGATCCGGCCGCCCACTTCGACGATCCGTCCGTCGGCCACGGCGACGTCTCCGGTTCTTCGGGCCGCGCCGGTGCCGTCGACGATCGTTCCACCTGTGATCACGTAGTCGTACATGGCCCAAGGCTACGGCGCGCGTCGACTTGAATCCCAGCCCGCTCATCTGTTCACGACGAGTTTGTCCGCCGCGTGCTCTGTTGGTTGGCGTGGCGTTCAGAAACTGGTCGCAGACGGTCACCTTCTCGACGTCGAACCTGCATCGGCCAACGTCGACGGAGGAGTTGCGAAGAAATCGTTTCGGCGAGTCGATCATGCCGAGTGCTCGGCTCCGCGCATTCCTTCAGTCGGGTCGCCGACACCACCGGTGACTTGATCTCGCGCCACGCGCTCCCGCCGCGGTTCGGGCGTCGGCAACGGCCCGCTGTCATGGGCGGTGCGGGCCATCGAACTCGTCTCGGCATCCGGTGAGCTCGTGATTCGGCGAGCTGGCGATGCGGATTTCGATGGCGCCGTGGTTGCCCTCGGTGCACTGGGCGCCGTGGTGTCGTTGACGCTTGCCGTCGAGCCGACGTACATCGTGGCGCAGCATGTGCTCACGGACCTGCCCGTTGTGGTGGCACTGAGCGACCCCAATGGTGTCTTCGCCAACGCCTACACGCGAGCACTCTTCGAGTAGGGGTCAGTCGGCGGCGAGAAGCAGGTACAGCTTCTTCCGTGCGTCTTTGATGATCTCGGTGGCGGCTTCGAGCTGCTCGGGTTGGCCGGTCATGGCGACCTGCTTGAGGGCAATGGCGAGCCCCTTCATCGAGTCGAAGAGCATGCCCGCCTGAGCTCGGCCGCCGCCACCTCGAGTCCACGGGTTCTCGCTGGCACTGTCGATGCGGCGTTGCGCCTCGATGCGACCCGTTTCCGTAAGATCGTATGTACGCTTGCCATCGTTGGTCGATGCAACCACGAGTCCTTCGTCTTCGAGGAGCTGCAGTGTCGGATAGACCGATCCGGGGCTGGGCTTCCAGGCTCCCGAAGTCTTTTCCTCCACTCGCTGGATGAGCTCGTAGCCGTGGCCCGGCCCGTCCAGCAAGATCGTGAGCAGCCCGGTACGAATCTCGCCTCGGCGAGTCCGGCCTCGGGGGCCGCGCCCTTCCTGGCCGCTGTGGTCATCGTCGTCGTGACGTGGCGGGGGTCCGCCGCGACCTCGTCGGCCCGGTCCGCGGGGCCCGTCGAAGGCCTCGTCGCCGGGTTCGTGTCGGTGCCCGTGCGGGCCGCCTCGACGCGGTCGGGGGCCCTGGGGCCCGAACTCCTGGCGATCTTCGCCGGGTTGGTCGTGGTGCTGGTTGTGGTGTGGATTGTGGTGTGCATTGTGGTGTGGATTGAATCCGCGCATGTTGAACGACTCCGTTCGCTCGACTCTCGATCTGAGTGTCGCTTGCTAAGTTCACGATATATCGCGATGTGCTCGCCATGCAACGTGTCCTTCGTCATAGCGTCCGTCGAGCCGGGCGGAACTGGGAAGCGGAGCAAATGAGTGCTCACGACTCATGGACCTGGGTCGAGGTTTCCCTACCCTCGTTTGGTGAACGAAACCGCATCACTCGCGCTCGCGCCCCAGCCGAATTCATCCATTTTGATGACCACGGAGAGTGACATATTTGGCGGCGGTCGTCGTTTCCTTGGTGACGCTGTCGATCCACGGCAACGTCAACAACCAAGGAGCACCTGTGCGTTTCCACCGTCTACTTCCCCTTGCCGTTGCTTGCAGCGGCGCCGTCTTCTTCGGGCTCCAGAGTCCGAGCGAGGCCGCCGAGACAAAGATCGTTCCCACGTTGACGCTGACCTGCGCGGCGACTCCGGCGCCCGCTGTGGTCTGCAGCTGGGACCTCGCCGCCCCGGCCGGGACCACCCGCTGGGTGCTGCTTCGCAACGACGGGCGCGCGTTCCCAACCCCGCTGTCGCAGAATGGCTACACCGACACGAGAGTGAGGCCCGGCAGCGCGTTCTCGTACCTGGTCTGGGCGATGGGCGATGGCACGCCACCGGGCGTGGCTCGCAGCCAGGCCGTTGCCGTCACGATTCCCGGGGCCGTGACCGATACGAAGTCCCCGTCGATGACGGAGAAGCCGGCTTCCGCCAGGAAGTAAGTTCACGTAGCAACACGCTCATGCCGACGGCTGGACCGTCGGCATGAGCGAGGCGCTTCCGCTGAACGAAGGTAGCGACCTCGAGCGCGAGCGTGTCCTCATCGAGCGTGCCCCCAACGATCCGCTGGCCCTGGCGGAGTTGTATCGCATGCATGTCGACGCAGTTCGCAACTTTGCGTGGCGTCGAAGCGGATCGAGGACTGTGGCCGACGAGGTCACGTCGGCGACCTTCGAGCGAACCCTTGGAGCGATCGAGCATTTCGAGTGGCGTGGCTCTGGCTTGCGACCGTGGTTGCTCCGCGTTGCGTCAAACGAGATGGCGACGGCGTTTCGCCAGTGGGAACGAACGGTCGGCCGTCGAGCGCAGCTGACGGCGCGCGACATCGGACTCCACGACGAGCAGTCCGACGATCACCTCACGACGCTGGGGGAGCAGCTGGATTCGATGACTGCTGCGGTGTCAGACCTCTATCCGAGGTATCGCCAGGTGATCGAGCTCCGCTACTTCCGGGGCCTGTCAACGGAGGAGGTGGCGGCAGAAATGGGCTGTTCAAAGACGGTCGTGTCGGTCACGCTCCACCGGGCGCTCCTCGCCCTCCGACGCTCGCTCTGACGCCGACCCTACGTAGCGATCGACGTGGCCACTCGTTCGGCGCGGTAGCACTGCTCGACGATGCGGTCCTCGGTGAGGTCGGCTCCCGAAAGGGTGGCGGCCACCCGGCCCTCGTGGAACACCAACACGCGGTCACACAGGTGAGCGAGATCTTCGTACTCGGCGGAACAGAACACGACCGCAGCACCGTCGGCGGCGGCATCGCGCAGTCGTTCGAAGACGTCCTTCTTGGCGCCGACATCGACGCCCTGGGTCGGTTCGTGGAGGACCAGCACGGGCGGGTTGCGCTGCAGCCACTTCCCCAGCAACGCCTTCTGCTGATTGCCGCCCGACAGCTGTCCCATCTTGGCTTCCGGCGAAGCGGGACGCACGGTGAAGTCGACCAGGATTCCGGCGACTTTGTTCCGCTCATCGCGTTGGCGTAAACGGCCACCTCGGAAGAACGTGCTCAACACCGGCAGGGAAACGTTCTGCGTGAGCGTGAGATCAGCGACTCCACTGGTGCGCTGACGATCAGCCGGGAGCAGCGCCATGCCCGCGGCCATCGTGCTTCGTGGCGAGAGGGCCGAGTGGTCGAGGACCGTCGCGCCGATTTGCACGGTGCCGGACTTCGAGGCGTTCGCGCCGAACAGCAGATACGGAACTTCGTCGTAACCAGCTCCCGCAATACCGGTGAGGCCAACGATTTCTCCGGCGTACACGTCGAGGTCCACAGCCGTTGCCACGCTCCCCGACAGCCCAGAAACGCGAAGGGCAAGGTTCGACCGTGGCGTCGCTGGCTCCGGATAGAAGTCTTCGAGCTGTCCGCCGAGAATGAGTTGAATCAGTTCTTCTTCGTTGCTCTCCGACGTGGTCACGGTGCCCACCACACGGCCGTCGCGCAGGACCGTCGTGCGATCGGTGAGGCTCATCACTTCATCGAGGCGATGGCTCACAAACACGACGGCGGTGCCAGCCGCAGCGACGGCCCGAACGGTGCGAAAAAGTTGCTCGACGCTGTCACGGGGAAGATATGCCGTGGGCTCATCGAGCACCAGGATGCCGTTCTCGTGACTCTGCAGGTCGAGGAGTCCGCGCACGATGGCCACGAGAGCGCGATCGACTTCACGCAGGTTGGCGACAAGGTCGTCGGGGGAGACCCGCACCCCGAAACGGGCGAGCGCGTCGGCCACAATGCGCCGCTCACTCTTCCATTTGATTCGCCAACCCGGTCCGGTGCCGAAGCGGCCGATGCGGATGTTTTCCATCACAGTCATCTCGGGAAGCAATCCGAGGTCCTGATGCACGAAGGCGAGACCGTGGCGAAACGCCTCGGCCGCCGGGACGGGAAGTCCAACCGGAACCCCGCCGATTTCCAACGTTCCCTCATCGGGAACGTGGAAACCGGAGAGGATCTTGATCAGCGTCGATTTGCCTGACCCGTTGCGGCCGACGAGACCATGAATCTCGCCTCGCGCCACATCGAAGTTGACGTCACCCAAGGCCCGTGCCGGCCCAAAATTCTTGGACAGGCCACGAATTCGTAGCGCTGTCGTCGAGGCAGTTTCGCCGTCGACGACTCGGCCCCGGGCGACGTCTCCCGTCATGTCAGGCCAGACCCCATGCGGCCCGGTAGCCACCGAGAGGATCGATGCCGTACCAGTTCTTCGGATCTTCCTTCGAGGTGTCGACACCGGTCAGGTTCTCCGGCGTGAAGATGCGGAACGGCACACCCGGATCCTCGATGGCCTTCTTGCCGGAGAGAACCGAGAGAATGGCATCGACGGCACCGGCCGAGAACCACATGTTCGGGTTGCCGACGTCCATCTTGACGGCGGTGCCCTTCTGCACGTTGGCCATCACGGCGGGTGTGCCGTTAAAGCCAGCGACGCGGATCTTGTCGGCGACTCCTGCTTCGACGAGACCGGGCTCGATGGCCAGCGTCATGCCGTCGTAGACGGCGAGGATGTGGGTGATGGTTGGGTCTTCCTGCACGAGGGCCTTGGCCCGCTGCTGCAACGTTCCGTCGCCCCACTGCGGAACGGTCGAGTCTTCACGCTTCACTTTGCAGTCCGGGCAGAGTCGCTTGATTTCGTCTTGCATGGCCCCCCAAACGTCGGGCGATGAGCTGTTGTCATCCGACGACATGATGAGCGCGTTGCCTTTGCCCTTGGAGTCGGCCACGAACCAGGCGCCCATCAACTTGCCGGGAACGCGGTAATCGAAGCCAACGTCGGCGGTGAGGTCGGCGACTGTGGCCACGGACTTGCCGGCGTAGCCCTGGAGCGAGGCGAGGACCGGAATCCCGGCCTTCTTGGCCTCGGCAATTTGTGGCGCAACGGCGGTCGGAGGAACACCGAGAAGGAAGATGGCGTCGGCCTTGGCGGCGATGGCCTGCTCGATCCCGCGACCCCATTCGTTCGGATCGAACTTGCCGTCGACGGAGGTCAGCGTGATACCGCTTCCGGCGAACGCCTTCGTCATCTCGTCTTCCCACTGCGTGAGAATTGGGACCGCTTTCACCAGGTTGATGATGGCGACCTTCTTGCCCTTGAGGGCGGCGAAGTCATACTTGGCAACGCCCGCAGGCGGGGCGAAGGTCGGCGCTTCGCTGGCCTTGGCGACAATCGCCTCGGCCTCGGCCACTCCGCCGCCAGCAGCGGCGGCTGTGGTTTCCGCTGCAGCGGCGGCGGTAGTGGTGTCGGCGGCAGCAGCGGCGGCGGTGGTTTCCGCTGCAGCTGCGGCCGCTGCGGTGGTGTCGGCGGCAGTGGCGGCAGCGGTGGTTTCTGTGGCGGCGGCGGTGGTGTCGGCGGCTTTGTCACTACTGCAGGCACTGGCGAAGAGCGCCATGCCCATCATCGTGGCGAGGCCCAGCCGATAGGGATGACGACGGTTGCTGAACATTGGGCCTCCTAGGCCTGGTCTGGTGTGGGTAGAGCGGGGTGGGAAATTGCGGGAACCATGAGGCATGGCCTGGTCTGGTGTGGGTAGAGCGGGGTGGGAAATTGCGGGAGAAACTACGCCGCGCTGGTCTTGCGAGCGCGAGCCCGGATGGCGAACTGCGACAACACGACCGCCAAGATCAACGCGCCGCCGTAAAAGACCTGCTCCGGCCAACCGGAGTAGCCGACCAACGAAAGGCCGGTGATGCCGGTCAGGAGGAAATAGACCGAGGCCCACGAACCCCAGGCATTGAATTGCCCCGGGATGATGGCAGTGGCACCGAGGAATGCCGCGGCGAACGCCGGAAGGAGATAGCCATTGCCGACGCCGGCCTGAGCAGATGCCGACGTGCCGGCGAGCACCATCCCTCCAACCGTCGCCAACGTAGAGGACGTGATCAATGAACCCCAGCGGACGCGGTCCACGCGAATTCCGGCGAGGCGAGCGACCTCGCGCCCTCGACCCACGAAGAGGACGTATCGACCT
>JAYSTV010000186.1:0-3807 GCA_043719425.1 Acidimicrobiia bacterium
CCGCGTTGTTGGCCGACGATCGCCTCGCCATCGTTGGACCGTCGGTGACCGACTTAGCCGGCCGCCCGTATCCGTCGGCCCGATCGTTTCCCCGGCTGAGCGACGCCATCGGCCACGGCTTTGTCGGCCTGGTTTGGAAGACGAACCCCTGGTCAATGAGGTATTTGGATCCCGCACGCGTTGACTGGATCTCGGGAACGGCGATGCTCGTGCGACGGAAGGCGTTTGAGGTCGTTGGGGGATTTGACGAGTCGTACTTCATGTACGTCGAAGACGTGGATCTGTGTTGGCGACTGGCCCGACAGGGCTGGAAGGTGGCGGTCGCGTCCGACGCTGTGGTCCGCCATTTCGTGGGAGGTTCGAGCGAGAAGGCGCCGTTCTCGATGATCGTTGCCCATCACCGGTCGCTCTGGCGCTTCGCCCGCAGAAGTTCGCAAGGCTGGTCCCGGGCCGCACTTCCGGCTGTTGCGGCGGGCTTGTTGGCGCGGGCCGCCGCAGTAAGTGTTCGACGGCTCTTTGTCGCTCGCGCCCCGGCGGCCCGCTGAGCGGGCTGGGTGCCACTAACCTCTTTCCCCCGTGAGCAAGCCGTCGAATACCCAGACGCCGACCAACAAGAAGATCGCGCGTGCGGCCAAGGCCGGTGGCTCGAAAGCTCGGTCGCGTGCCAACGTCTCCTGGAGCTACTGGGGATCGATCATTGGTATATGCGTCGCCGGGTTCGCCCTGATCGTCGGATCGGTCATTGGTCGCAATATCGCCGAATCCGCTCCCTACGCTCAGTCGATATCCGACAAGGTCGCCTCGGCCAACAAGGCCGTGCAGAAGATCCTCGACGAGAAGAAGCCCGATGCCAAGAAGCTCGCCGCGGCCACCGCCAAGCGCGACGCCGTCCTTGGCGATACCCACTGGCACTCGGCTTACGGCATCTACAAGTGCGACGGCTACCTCGGCAAGATTGTCGAGAACAAATACGTGGCTGAGGTGCTGGCTCCAACTGACGATGCTGTTGGCATTCATGCCCACGACGACGGCTTGATTCACATCCACCCCTTCGTCAAGCGTTCAGCCGGCCGCAACGCCAAACTCGGGTTCTTCTTGGAATCGATCAACGCCAAGATCACCAAGACGGGAATCTCGTATCCGTCAACGTCGGGCAAGCGTGAAGTGCTCAACGTCGACAAGCTGAAGTGCGGCAAGGACGCCAAAAAGAAGCTCAACGTGAGCGTGTACCTGTGGCGCGACATCAAGAACCCGAGCCGGGTCGAGCGTTACACCGGCGACTTCACTCGGATTCCGTTGGTCAAGAACGGCGCCTACGCCTTTGCCATTACCGCCGACGGTTCCAAGGCGCCGCCCGTGCCGCCGTCGGAGAAGTCCCTCGAAGCGCCGTCGGATCTTTCGCAAGCCACTCCCACCACGGTCCCGGTCGGTGGAGCTGCCGTCACCACCCTTGCGCCGAAGACCGCCACCACGGTGGCCGGTGGCGCTGCCGCCTCCACAGTGGCGCCGAAGACCGCGACCACGGTTGCCGTGTCGGCCGCACCGACCACGGCTGCGGCACCGACCACGACCAAGGGCTGAGCACCATGCGGGCCGTTGTGCTCGTGGGCGGTGAAGGGACTCGCCTGCGGCCGCTCACGCTGACCCGACCAAAACCGATGCTCCCGGTCGCGGGTGTGCCGATGCTCGCCCGGAAACTCGCCCATCTGGCCGAGCACGGAGTGATCGAAGCGGTCCTCTCGCTCGGGTACAAGCCCGATGCATTCACCACGGCATTCCCCGAGGGCCATGTTGGTGGCGTGCGGCTGCACTACGCCGTCGAGCCGGTTCCGCTCGATACCGCCGGAGCTATCCGGTTCGCCGCGGCGGCTGCAGGTTTTCTCGATGGTGACGACGACGAGCCGATCGTGGCCGTCAACGGTGACGTTCTCACCACACTCGACCTGTCGGCCCAGGTCGCCTTTCACCGCTCGGTCGGCGCTCGGGCCACGATTGCCCTCACCCGGGTCGACGATCCCAGCGCGTTCGGTGTGGTTCCCTGTTATCCCGATGGCCGGGTGATGGACTTCGTCGAGAAGCCAAAGCGTGAGGAAGCGCCGACCGACTGGATCAACGGCGGCACCTATATTCTCGAACGCTCGGTCGTCCGCGAGATCGCTCCCGACGTTCGCGTATCGATTGAGCGTGTCGTGTTCCCGCAACTGGTGGCAGAAGGTTCGCTGTATGCGTTTGCGTCGTCGGAGCCGTGGATCGATGCGGGTATTCCTTCGACGTACCTTCAGGCAAATCTCGATGCCATCGAGGCCAACGCTTCGTCGGAGGGCATTGTCGATCGTTCGGCCTCGATCGATCCGACGGCGATCGTCGAGCACAGCGTGATCGGTGCTGGTGCCGTCGTCGGTCATGGCGCGATCGTGCGACGCAGTGTGTTGTTGCCGGGGGCCGCCGTAGCGAGCGGGTGCATCGTTGAAGACTCGATGCTGGGGGAGGGCTGTCGCGTGAAGGTCGGATCAAAGCTAAGTGCGCTTAGCGTTGTGGGTGACGGTGCCGTGGTCGAGGCCGGATCGGTGCTCGTCGGTGCTCGGCAACCGAGCTGATCGACCGTCGTCATGATTGCTGCGATCGCTGGTGGAGTTGGCGCGGCCCGGCTGCTGCGAGGCCTGCTTCGGGTGGTCGATCCGGCTGAACTGCGGGTCATTGTCAACACTGGCGATGACACCGTGTTTCATGGTCTGCACGTGTCGCCCGACATCGACACCGTCGTCTACACCACGTCGGGGGCGACTGATCCGGAGCGAGGTTGGGGCCTGGCGGGCGAAACGTGGACGGCCATGGGCGCCCTCGCCCGCTACGCCGACCATGGCGCCATCACCTGGTTCAATCTCGGCGACCGCGATCTCGCCACCCATTTGTGGCGCACGGGTCGTTTGCACGACGGTGCGTCGCTCACGGAAGTGACTGCGGCACTCGCACTGGCCTGGGATCTTGGCTACCGGCTGCTGCCGATGTCCGACGATCGTGTGTCGACCATGGTCGACACCGCCGATGGCGAGCTGGCCTTCCAGGAGTACTTCGTCCGGCATCACCACAGCGTGGCGGTCACCGGTGTGCGCTTCGATGGGATCGCCGCCGCGTTGCCCGGACCCGACGTGCTTGCAACGCTGGAGGCCGCCGAAGCGATTGTGGTTTGCCCATCGAACCCAATCGTGTCGATCGGTCCGGTGTTGGCTGTGCCGGGTATTCTCGAAGTCCTGGAACGTCGTCGTGATCGCGTTGTGGCGGTTTCGCCCATCGTCGCCGGGGCGGCGCTGAAGGGTCCCGCCGATCGGATGCTCACGGAACTTGGCCACGAGGCTTCGGTGGTCGGGGTTGCTCGGCTCTACGCCCCGTTCTGCTCGGTTTTGGTGATCGATGAGGCCGACGCTGGTCGCGTGGCAGAGGTCGAAGCGTGCGGCGTGCGCGTAGTGGTCACCGACGCGATCATGCGCACGCCCGATGTGGCCGCGGCATTGTCGGCTACGGCGCTGGCGTCGCTTCCGGCTTCTTAGACGGTGTCGTGGTGGAGAACGGGGCGGTTGTGTTTGACAGCAGCACGCCGATCATCGACATACCCACATACGTGATCACGAGAAACGCGCTGTAGAGCAACACGAAACCGATGGTGCGGGCGTTGGCGAGCGGACTGCGGATCGGGCTGAGGATGCTCCTGGCCAACGCTTTTGGGTCGCCGATCACGTTCCACGAGTTCCATCGCTCGATACGTCCGAGGTAGATGCCAAATGCGGACAGCACCAACGACGAAAGGGC
>JAYSTV010000187.1:0-1555 GCA_043719425.1 Acidimicrobiia bacterium
GCCAACGCGTTGGCCATTGAGACGGCCGAGAACCGCGAGCGATTCAAGGAGGCAATGACCGGCATCGGGATCGCCGTGCCGCAGTCATCGTTCGCGCACAACATCGACGAAGCACTGGCGGTGGCCGAAGAGATCGGCTTTCCGATCATCGTGCGTCCGAGCTACATCCTGGGCGGCGCCGGCACCGGCATCGCCCACACCACCGAGGCTTTCCGGGCCATCGCCGTGGAAGGTCTTGCCGCGTCGCCGATCTCCGAGATCCTCGTGGAGCGTTCCATCGCCGGATGGAAGGAATACGAGCTCGAAGTCGTCCGTGACAAAGCCGACAACTGCGTGATCATCTGCGGCATCGAGAACGTCGACCCGATGGGCGTGCACACCGGCGACTCGATCACGGTGGCGCCGATTCTCACGCTCACCGACGTGGAATACCAGAACCTCCGCGACCTGGCCTTTGCCTGTATCCGTCGGATCGGCGTCGACACCGGCGGCTCCAACGTGCAGTTCGCCATCAATCCGGCCAACGGTGACGTGGTCATCATCGAGATGAATCCGCGGGTGTCGCGCTCGAGCGCGCTGGCGTCGAAAGCGACCGGCTATCCAATCGCCAAGATCGCCGCCAAGCTGGCCGTTGGCTATCTCCTCGACGAGATCACCAACGACATCACCAAGACCACTTTGGCGAGCTTCGAGCCAGTCATCGATTACGTGGTCGTGAAGATTCCGCGGTGGGCGTTCGAGAAGTTGCCGGGTTCTTCAGGCATTCTCGGCACTCGCATGCAGTCGGTCGGTGAGGCGATGGCGATCGGCCGTACCTTCACCGAGGCGCTCCAGAAGGGCCTGCGCTCTCTGGAGCAGGGCCGTTTCGGGTTCAACTGTGATCCCGGCGAAGAGAACTACGCGTACATAGCAACTGAGGAACTCGTTGCGCAGACGGCGATTCCCACGCCTGAGCGGCTGTTCCTCGTGGGTGAAGCGTTGCGGCGCGGTGTCACCGTCGATGTCCTGCATGAGGTCAACAAGATCGATCCGTGGTTCCTCGACCAGATGTCGATGATCGTCGAAGAGCGGCATGCGCTCGCCGGTTTCGACGG
This sequence comes from Acidimicrobiia bacterium, assembly GCA_043719425.1. Classification (GTDB taxonomy): domain Bacteria; phylum Actinomycetota; class Acidimicrobiia; order Acidimicrobiales; family JANYDT01; genus JANLQX01. The sequence goes on from JAYSTV010000187.1 coordinate 1,095, forward strand.
GCCGGGGGTGTTGACGAAACGTGAGTGGAAGCGGGCCAAGCAGCTCGGGTTCTCCGATGCTCAGCTCGCGTACCTTTGGCACTCCGACGAAGCGACCGTGCGCGCCACCCGAGTTGCCCTCGGCGTGATTGCCACGTTCAAGACGGTCGACACGTGTGCTGCCGAGTTCGACGCGGCCACGCCGTATCACTACTCCACGTATGAGGACACCGATGAGGTGCGCGACTCGGACCGGCCGAAGGTGCTGATCCTCGGCTCCGGTCCGAACCGCATCGGGCAGGGCATCGAGTTCGATTACTGCTGTGTGCACGCGTCGTACGCGTTGCGAGCGGCGGGCTTCGAAACGATCATGGTCAACTGCAACCCCGAGACCGTGTCGACCGACTACGACACGAGCGACCGGTTGTACTTCGAGCCGCTGACCCTCGAAGACGTGACCAACGTGATCGAGCGGGAGAAGC
>JAYSTV010000188.1:0-9250 GCA_043719425.1 Acidimicrobiia bacterium
CCGCGCCGCAAGCACTTGAGCAGGCGGCCAGTTCTCGAGTTCGGCGAGCGGATCACCCTGCGACAACGACAGCGCTTCTTCGAGATTGGCCAAGACCTGGGGAGGATCGGACTCCCCCCGTGCTCGAACGAGCAGGTGCTCGAATCGTTGCCAATCAACGGAAACTGCACTGGTGCTCAGTCGGTAGCCCATGCCGCTGGTCGTGATCGCAGCGGGGCCGAGACGTCGGCGGAGCCGAAAGACGTGATTCTGCAGTCGCTCGTTCGGGCCGGAAACCACCAGCCCGTCGAACACCGCCTCGGCCAGCGTGTCCAACGCAACGACCGTGTCAGGCCGTGTTGCGAGGCATGCGAGGACGCGACGCTCGAGCGTTCCTCCGAGCGCCATGGCTGTCCCATCGTCGGCGAGAACCTGCAACGAGCCCAGCACACATATGCGCATGACTAAGGCTACGCAGCGCCGATCGCAAATGCCTCGCAACATTCGCGACGAATTGCGAACGGTTCACTGGCGAGCGGGCGAATCGGCTGCGAGCCGGTTGCGAGCCGTCTGCGAGGGGCATGACCGATGGTGAGTGCATCAACCAAACAGAGGAGTCACCCGTGAACTACCCATCCGTCTCCACACGATCGTTTCCCGCTCGACGCTTCGTCGGCGTCGCGGTAGGACTACTTGCGCTCAGTTTGGGCGCCACCGGACTGTCATCCATGGCGGGAGGGCCTGCGTCTGCAGCCACGGAACCTTGCAGGAGCGCTAGCGCAGTCGGTGTCAGCTTTTCGGCGCGATTCACCCCGAACACGAACGAGACGGAATGGGACGTCATTCGTTCGTCACCAAATCCGGGACTCGCACTGATTTTCTCCCGCCTCTACCCGGTGTCCCGTTTTCAGTAGCTGCGCAGAAATGGACGACTGTGGTACGCGCACCGGCGGAACGGGCGCGCGCACCGAAGTTCGGGTGCTTGGGCCGATCGAGATTGTGGTCGGCGGCACCGTACAGCCACTCCGGCCGATGGCACGACGACTGCTTGCGGTATTGGCGGCGGCGTCGGGACGAGTCGTCCGGGCCGAGAGAGTCGCCGACCAACTGTGGCCGCAAGCATCCCCGTCGACTGCGGAAAAGACGTTGCAGACCCACGTGATGCATCTTCGGCGGGGCCTCGACACAGGAGCGGTGGCCTACCGGGCGGGTGGGTATTGCCTCAACGTCGCCATCGTCGACCTCGACTCCGAACGCCTGGCGATCCTCGTCGCGAGCGCCGAGTCGGCGATCGACCGAAACGAGTTCGAGACCGCACATCGCGCGCTGGGGTGGGCCGTGACCCTTCTCCGAGGTGAGGCGTTCGACGAGTTTGCCACCGAAGAATTTGCGATCGCTGAAGTTGCCCGCCTCCGTGAGTTGGGTTCACGGGCACGGGAGATGCAGGCGGAGTGCGCTATCCGGAGGGGACGTGCTGCGAGTTCCGTGAGCGACCTCCAGCGACTCGTCGTTGAACATCCCCTGCGCGAGTCGGCCTGGGTGCTACTGATCCGCGCCCTTGTCTGCTCGGATCGAAACGGTGAAGCGATCGCTACGGCTCAGCGTGCGTGCGCAACCGTGAAGCGCGAAGTCGGGACAGATCCTGGCGCTGCCCTGTTGTGCCTGGCCGAAGGTTTGTTGGGAGCGGCAGGCCCCTCTTGCTGACACGCGCCCGTTGACACACGAGCAAAAACTGCGTACCGAGAACGAGCGGTTGGTCGAGTAGCGCCGGCTGCTCCCTTCGCCATCCCAGATGTGTCCGGGCGGCATCCCGCACCCACACCTTTTGGACGATTTTGGGGTGGAAGTCGGCGGTCTAGCTGCACTCATCAAGCCGGGCCGTATCCCTGATGCGATCGCAATGATGGAAGAGACAAACGAAGTCGCCCAACGACTTGGTGGGATCTCCGGCCAGCTATTCAGCGTCGCCTTCGGGGAGCGCACGTTCGGTGGGTCCTTGAGTCGTGTACGACTTTGCCACGGCCGAGGCGCATGCTGCGTTCGACGCGGCGTTGGCGGTGGACCCGAGGTTCCAGGCCCAGCTGGCGCGAATCGTCGGAGGCGACGGCCCGTGGTCTCTCTCCGCTCCGCGCGAATTGCTTCGCCAAATCGTGTGACTCGCGGGTCGCGCTTCACGTTCGCGAAGGCGTCTCGACAGGTCGATAACTCGGAGCACTGCGCTAGCCGCTCAACGCTGAAACATTGCCGGGGTGAGGTTCACACCAACCACATCGCCCAACCAACCAGGCCAACACGCCTCCTTCAGCAATCACTTGGCTAAGGCGTCGGGTCCTCGGGGTCGGCGACGGAGGTTTCGAGTTCCAGCATCCCGAGGCCGCTCCCGGCGGACAACGCGCCGGAGTCGAGGTACACCGCGAACTTGTCGCGAGAATCCTTGATGTCCAGGTTGCGCATGGTGAGCTGGCCGATTCGGTCAAGAGGATTGAACTCGCCTTCGCCCGATTCCATCGACAGTCGCTCCGGGGCGTAGGTGAGGTGCGGCCCGGTGGTATCGAGAATCGTGTAGTCGTCGCCCCGGCGAAGTTGCACCGTGACCGAGCCGGTGATGGCTGAACCGACCCACTTCTGCAACGGTTCGCGCAGCATGAGTGACTGCGGATCGAACCAGCGTCCTTCGTACATCAGGCGTCCGAGGCGCCGGCCGAGGGTCTTGTAGTTCTCAATAGTGCCCTCGTTGTGAATCGCCGTCACGAGGCGTTCGTAGGCCACGTGCAGCAGGGCCATGCCGGGGGCCTCATAGATGCCCCGGCTCTTCGCTTCGATGATGCGATTTTCGATTTGGTCGCACATTCCGAGCCCATGGCGTCCACCGATGCGATTCGCCTCCATCACGAGGGCGACTCGGTCGCTGAATCGGGCCCCGTTGAGGGCAATGGGCCAGCCCTTTTCGAACGCGATGGTGACGGTTTCAGCCGCGATGGCCACGGCCGAGTCGACGTATTTCACGCCCATGATTGGTTCCACGATGTCGATACCGTTCGCCAGGAACTCCAGGTCCTTGGCTTCGTGCGTGGCTCCCCAGATGTTGGCGTCGGTTGAGTAGGCCTTCTCGGTCGATGAGCGGTAGGGAAGATTGCGAGCGAGGAGCCATTCGCTCATCTCTTTGCGCCCACCTAGTTCGTCGACGAAGGCCTGATCGAGCCATGGCTTGTAGATCCGGAGGTTCGGGTTCACGAGGAGTCCGTAGCGGTAGAACCGCTCGATGTCGTTGCCCTTGTAAGTTGAGCCGTCACCCCAGACATCGACGCCGTCGGCCTTCATGGCCTTTACCAGCAGCGTTCCCGTCACGGCCCGGCCGAGCGGGGTGGTGTTGAAATACGTCTTGCCGGCGGTCGTGATGTGGAACGCGCCGCACTGCAGGGCAACCAGCCCTTCGTGAACAAGATCCTCTCGACAATCGACGAGACGGGACGACTCGGCACCGTACACGCCGGCCCGACGCAGCACGTCGTCCAAGTCGGGCTCATCGGGCTGTCCGAGGTCGGCGGTGTAGGTGTAGGGGATAGCCCCCTTCTCCCGCATCCAGGCTACGGCGGCCGACGTATCGAGGCCTCCCGAGAACGCAATACCGACCCGCTCGCCCACCGGGAGCGCCATCAAGACCTTCGACATAGGGCGACGAGCGTAGTGGGCTACCCCTGGGCGGTTGCGGCCAAATCGGCACCTCGGCGTCTGGGTCCGCCGTAACCTCTCATCCGTGACTACCGGCAACACGTTGTGGCATGGCCGTTTCGACGAAGGTCCGGCGAAGGAGCTCCTGGCCTTCACCGAGAGCCTCTCGTTCGACCGACGGATGTGGCCCGATGACCTCGCCGGATCACGGGCCCACGTGAAGATGCTGGGCCACGTTGGCATCCTCGCGCCCGAAGAGGTAGATGCCATTGTCGAGGGAATCGACGCAGTCGCGCTCGAGCTTTCCGAAGATCGGTTCGTGTTCGTCGACAGCGACGAAGACATCCATACTGCGGTGGAGCGACGGGTCACCGAGATCGTCGGATCCGTCGGCGGAAAAATGCACACTGGCCGCAGCCGCAACGATCAGGTCGCCACCGACCTTCGCCTATTCGCCAAACGCGAATCGCTCGACCTCATCGATCGGCTGTTGGTCTTCCAGGAAACACTGCACCAGCGTGCCGTCGAGTCCGGAGACGTCTACCTCCCCGGCTACACCCACATGCAACGGGCTCAGCCGGTGTTGTTGGCGCATCACTTGTTGGCGCACGGCTGGGCCCTCGCACGAGACGTCGATCGACTATTCGACGCCCGTGATCGCCTCGATGTGTCACCGCTCGGAGCCGGGGCCTTGGCTGGCTCGTCGCTCCCTCTTGATCCGGACTGGACGGCGGCGGAGCTCGGATTCGGTGGGCGATTTGAAAACTCTCTCGACGCCGTGGGCGACCGTGACTTCGTGGCCGAGCTGCTGTTCGTCATTTCCCTGACCGGCATCCACCTGTCCCGGCTGGGCGAGGAGATTGTGTTGTGGACGACCGACGAATTCGGGTTCGCCAAGCTGTCCGACGCGTACTCAACGGGCTCGTCGATGATGCCGCAGAAGAAGAACCCGGACATCGCCGAGCTGGCCCGCGGCACCGCCGGTCGGTTGATCGGCAATCTCACCGGAGTGTTAGCCACACTCAAGGGACTCCCGCTGGCCTACAACCGAGACCTCCAAGGCGACAAGGAACCTCTGTTTGACGCCCTCGATCGGGTGCGCCTGGCGGTTGGTGCTATGAACGGTCTTCTGCGTTCGACCACGTTCAACTCGGTAGCGATGCAAGCCGCCGCCGACACCCCCTTCGTCGCCGCCACCGACCTGGCCGAGCACCTGGTCCGGAACGGCATGCCCTTCCGGGAGGCCCATGCGGTCGTGGGCTCGCTGGTGCGCAATGCGGTCGATCGGCATGTGGATTTCGGTGAGCTCGTTGAGAACCACCCGGCGCTCGGTCCAGCCGCCGTTGCGCTGTTGGAGCCGGGCGTTTCCACCCTGCGCCGGTCCACTCCCGGGGGCGGCGGCCCCAAGCCCGTCGCCGTGCAGCTCTTGCGTTTTGCCACCGAGTTGGCTCGGGCCCGGGCTCAGTTCGACGCCGGCTGAGTCGTAAGTTGGCTGGTCCCGTGGAGTTCGTTCGACGACGGTCGCCCTCGACGGTGGCCAGTCGTCGCCGCTTCTTTGACCGTTCTGCCGTTCTCGTCGCCCGCGAGGTCCTGGGCTGGGAGTTGTCCGTCGGGGAGTGTGCAGTGATCATCACCGAGACCGAGGCGTACACCGCCGATGACCCGGCGTCGCATTCGTTTCGTGGCCAAACGGTCCGGAATTCATCGATGTTTGCTGCCCCCGGAACGGCCTACGTCTATCTGTCCTACGGGATGCACTGGTGCGCCAACGTGGCCTGCGGACCAAACGGCGTCGGCGAGGCCGTGCTGCTTCGAGGTGGGGTCGCCGTCGGCGGGGCCGACAGGATGCGCGAACGTCGACCGAAGGCCCGAACGTCGTCAGACCTCTCGATCGGTCCCGGCCGATTGACCCAGGCGCTCGGGATCTCTCGCTCGCTCGACGGCTGCGACCTCGTCGCCGACGAGGGCCCCTTAACGCTTCGACCGCGCTATTTCGCGCCCGACGATGTCGTTAAGACGACCACCCGCATCGGCCTGTCCAAGGCGATCGAACGCCCGTGGCGCTTTGTTGTTCCGATGCCGGCCGACGCGCTCGTTCCGATCCGGATCGACCCGCGAACGGGCGCCGCTGTCCGGCGAGGTCAGTCCGGTAACGTACGTCGATGAACTTCCCCAGGTTCGCCCACGCGTTCACTCCCCGCTCCACGGCCGTTGCCGCCGGTCTTTGCGCCCTACTGCTGGTGGGCGCGGTCGGCGCGGTCGGCACAAGACCTTCGTTTGCTGCGTCGGCCACGACCAAGAAGAAGTCGGCTACCACGACCACCGTCAAGAAAAAGTCGGCCACCACGACGACGGTCAAGAAGAAGTCGTCGACGACAACCACCGTCAAGACCAACGACACCGTGAGCGGTTCGGCCACGGCGAAGGCCACGACGACCACCATTGAGACCTCACCGGCGTCGGCATCAGCGTCCACGGCAAAGCCGAATTCGGGGTCCACGGGTCCCACGACGACGGTGAAACCCCTGGTGAAGGCCACGGTCTTCATTCCCGGAGCGGGGCGGGTTATCGATCTTGGGGCGGCGGAAGTAGCCAAGTTGGCGGCGGGCGGCAAGGTCGAAGCCGACGTTCGTGGGGCCGTTGGCCTGGCGGCCACCGGGGTCGGCACCGTTCTCCTCGACGTCACCGCCGCGAATCCAGCCCAACCCGGCACTGTCACCGTCGCACCTGTGGCGCCTGACTACGCGCGAGCCGTGATCGGCGCCACAGTGGGCTTTGTCGCCGGGGCGACCACCGTCTCCCGTGTCGCCGTGCCCGTGGGCGCCAACGGTCAGATCCGGGTCACGACCACGGCTGGCCCGGCCGGGCTCGCCATTTCGGTCGTCGGCTGGGTCATCACCAGTCCGGGGGCGTCGGCGGAGCCATCCGCCGTAGTCCTCGAGCCGTGCCGCGTCCTTGACACCGTGTCAGGACTTGGCGGCCTCAAAGACGTCGTCACCCCCGCCCGACCCTTCGATATCCCAACCACGGGTATCGCCAAGGTTCCGGCGGCCATCGGCGCCGCGCAGACGCCGACCGGGGTGATCCTGGCGATTGGTGCCGCCCAGGTGTCGGGCCCCCTCGACCTAACCGTGGTCCCGACCGGAGGCCAGACGCCGTCGCTGGTCATGAATCTCGTGGCCGGACAGACTGGCTCCGGGCTGTACCTCGTTCCCGTCGGCGCCGACGCTCGAACGGCGTTCTATGTGAGCGCCAACGGCACACAGCTCACCGTTGACGTGGTCGGCTGGCTGGATCGTGACGGTGTCGCCCGCTCCGGCGGCCCCTGCTAGGCCTGTCCCACCCAAGCGGCGGCCGGCCGCCTACGTCCAGATCGTGGCGTGCCAGTTCTTCTTGCCGCGTCTCACCAGGAGCGCGGAGCCGTGGAGAAGGTCGGCTTCGGTGAGTTGACGGTCGGGCGTGATCCGCTCGCCGTTGACAGCCACCGATCCGTTGTCGAGGAACTCGCGTGCTTGACGTCGGCTTGGGGCGAGGCCGGTGGTCACGAGGAGGTCGACGATGTCCGTCGACGCCAGCTCGCCTCGGTTGCAGGCCGTTGATGGCATGCCAGGAAGCGCTTCAGCCAGGGTCGCCGCATCGAGTGAACGCACCTCGCCGCTGAACAACGCCCGGGCGATCGCCTGGGCGCGTCCGCACGCCTCGGCCCCGTGGATCATCGTGGTCACGTCGTCGGCCAAGGCTCGTTGGGCAGCGCGTTCCGATGGTGCCGAGGCCAACTGACCCTCGAGCTCGGCAATCTCGTCCTGGGTGCGGAACGTGAAAATCTTCAGGAACCGCACGACATCGGCATCGCTGGCATTCAGCCAGAACTGATGGAACTCATACGGTGAGGTCCGATCCGCCGTTAGCCACACCGAGCCCGCTTCGCTTTTGCCGAACTTGGTGCCGTCGGCCTTCAGGAGGAGCGGGCAGGTTATGGCGTACGAGGCGCCGCCGTGGGTGCGACGAATTAGATCAACGCCAGACACGATGTTGCCCCACTGATCCGACCCGCCCATCTGGATCGTGACGTCGTGGTTCGCGTAGAGGTGGGCGAAGTCATAGGACTGGAGCAACACGTACGAGAACTCCGTGTAGCTGATGCCATCGGCCTCCATGCGATTGCGAACCGAATCGCGTTTCACCATCTCGTTCACGGAGAAGTGTTTGCCGACGTCGCGCAGCACATCGATAAAGGTGAGGCTGGCCAGCCAGTCGGCGTTGTTCAGCACCGGCGAGTCGCCGAACAGACTCTGATAGATGCCCATTTGGGCGACGATGTTGGCCTGCACCTGCTCAGGTGACAGCAGGGGACGCTCGGCGCTCTTGCCGCCGGGATCGCCGATCATCCCGGTCCCCCCGCCGGCCAGCACAACGGGCTCATGGCCAGCCCGACGGAAATGCGAGAGCAGCATCAACGTGACCAGGTTGCCAATTGTCAGACTGGGCGCACTCGGATCGAGCCCGACATAGGCTCGTCGAGTACCGGTCGATAGGTGGTCCCGAACACCCTGTCGATCAGACACTTGGTGAAGCAGTCCACGCCATTCGAGCTCGTCCAGGAAGTGATTCATGGCTGCCGATCGTACGGCCGCAAACAATCGCTTGACACGGAGTTCGGAGCGCGACTACCATTCTCCCTCGCTTCGCACGGCCCAAACAGCCCGAACGATCTACCGATCGGCCGGACCTTGGCCACCGGGAAACCTTCGTAAGTTGGTAACCGGCACCGAAAAGGTGTGCTAAACAATAGCTCCGCTCCGCTGAGGCCAACGCCCCAAGAGCGAATGCAGTTCCTTGAAAACGAGACAGAGGAAGCTAAAAGTATGTGCGGTTAGCTTTGCTTTGAAAAGCAAAGCGCCAAACTAGTAGTGCAATGCACAAAACGGACACACCAGTCTGTTCTTGTGCCAGTTGGCTGATCACCTACTCGGGTGAAAAGCTGGCTCTTCACACACCTCGCGTCGCTCAGCAATGAGTGGTCACGATTTCGATGGAGAGTTTGATCCTGGCTCAGGACGAACGCTGGAGGCGTGCTTAAAACATGCAAGTCGAACGGATGCGTTTGCGGTGGTAACACTGCAAACGTGTTAGTGGCGAACGGGTGAGTAACACGTGAGAAACCTGCCCTGAAGACGGGGATAACAGTCGGAAACGACTGCTAATACCCGATACCCTCGGATGATCGCATGGTCGACCGAGGAAATGGATTCCGCTTTAGGAGGGTCTCGCGGGCTATCAGCTTGTTGGTGAGGTAACGGCTCACCAAGGCTACGACGGCTAGCTGGTCTGAGAGGACGACCAGCCACACTGGGACTGAGACACGGCCCAGACTCCTACGGGAGGCAGCAGTTAGGAATCTTGCGCAATGGGCGAAAGCCTGACGCAGCGACGCCTCGTGGGGGATGAAGGCTCTCGGGTTGTAAACCCCTTTCGGCAGGAACGAAATTGACGGTACCTGAAGAAGAAGCACCGGCCAACTACGTGCCAGCAGCCGCGGTAATACGTAGGGTGCAAGCGTTGTCCGGATTTATTGGGCGTAAAGAGCTCGTAGGCGGCT